>NZ_JBITJK010000014.1:75634-182665 GCF_044459945.1 Streptomyces sp. NPDC050164 | reverse complement strand
GCGAACATCACGTGACCAACGAGATCGACACCGGCCGGATCGCGGGCGACCTCACCAAATGGCTGGCCGCCCGCACGTTCCAAAACACGGCCTAGGAGTGGTGCGGATGGACTTCGGACTCGTCCTGCAGACCGACCCGCCGGCCTCGCGGGTGATCAGCCTGATGAAACGCGCGGAACGGAACGGATTCTCCTACGGCTGGACCTTCGACTCCGCCGTGCTGTGGCAGGAGCCGTTCGTGATCTACAGCCAGATCCTGGCCAACACCACGAAACTGAAGGTCGGGCCGATGGTGACCAACCCGGGCACCCGCACCTGGGAGGTCACCGCCTCCACCTTCGCCACCCTCAACGACATGTACGGCAACCGCACGGTCTGCGGCATCGGCCGCGGCGACTCAGCGATGCGCGTGGCCGGGCGCAAGCCCAACACGCTGGCCCGGATCAGCGAGGCCATGAAGGTCATCCGGGCCCTCGGCAGCGGCCAGGAGGCCGACCTCGGCGGCGGCACGGTCGTCCGGTTCCCGTGGATCAAACCGGGCGCCGAACTCCCCGTGTGGATGGCCGCGTACGGCCCCAAGGCCCTGAAGACGACCGGTGAGGAGGCCGACGGGTTCATCCTCCAGCTGGCCGATCTGTATCTGACCGAGTACATGGTCAAGGCCGTGAAGGACGCGGCCGTCGCCGCCGGCCGTGACCCGTCCGAGGTGACCGTCTGCGTGGCCGCCCCCGCCTACGTCACCGAGGACGACTCGCCCGAGGCGCTCGCCCACGCGCGCGAGCAGTGCCGGTGGTTCGGCGGGATGGTCGGCAACCACGTGGCCGACCTGGTGTCCAAGTACGGCGAGCACTCGGCCGCCGTCCCCGACGAACTCACCGACTACATCAAGGCGCGGGAGGGATACGACTACTCCCACCACGGCCGCGCCGGCAACCCCGACACCCAGTTCGTGCCCGACGAGATCGTCGACCGGTTCTGCCTGATCGGCCCGGTCGAGAGGCACGTCGAGAAGCTGAACGCGCTGCGCGCGCTCGGCGTGGACCAGTTCGCCGTCTACGACATGCACGACGCGCAGGAAGCCGTGATCGACGCGTACGGATCACGGGTGATCCCGGCCGTCAACGTCTGACCCCTTCGAGGCACCCCTTCGATCTCCCCCTTCACCTCGGCCAGGGAAGGGGGCCAGGACGCTCCCGAGCGCACCCCCCATCGGCATCACCCGCATGGCCTTTCCCGTCCCACCTCCCCTGATTGGCCTGGCCCATGACCGATACCGCTCCCACGGCCCCACCGCCGACCACCCAAGTCACCCTCGCCGACGGCCGGGTGGAGATCGCCCAGGGCGCCCCCGCGCCGACCGGTCCCTACGCCAACGAGGACCTGCTGCCGGTCCCCGTCGAGAAACGCACCTGGACCACGTACAACTTCTCCGCGCTGTGGGTCGGCATGGCCCACAACACGGCCTCCTGGACCCTGGCCTCCGGTCTCATCGCCGTCGGCATGGACTGGAAGCAGGCGGTGTTCACCATCGCCCTGGCCAACGTGATCGTGCTGATACCGATGCTGCTCACCGGGCACGCGGGACCCAAGTACGGCATACCCTTCCCGGTCTTCGCCCGGGCCTCCTTCGGCATCCGCGGAGCCAACCTGCCCGCCGTCGTACGGGCGCTGGTGGCGTGCGGCTGGTTCGGCATCCAGACCTGGATCGGCGGCGAGGCCATCTACTTCCTGGCCGGCAAGCTCGTCGGCAGCGGCTGGACGGACGCGGCGAAGGTCGGCGGCTACGCCTGGACCATGTGGCTGTCGTTCGCGATCTTCTGGGCGCTCCAGGTCGTCATCATCTACCGCGGCATGGAGACCATCCGCCGCTTCGAGAACTGGGCGGCGCCCTTCGTGCTCGTCGGCGCGTTCGTGATGCTGTGGTGGATGAGCGACAAGGCGGGCGGCTTCGGCCCGCTGCTCGACCAGCCGTCCAAGCTCGGCTGGGGCGCCGACTTCTGGACGCTGTTCGCGCCCGCGCTCATGGGCATGATCGGTTTCTGGTCCACGCTGTCGCTGAACATCCCCGACTTCACCCGCTACGGCAGGAGCCAGAAGGCGCAGACGTGGGGCCAGGCCCTCGGTCTGCCGACGACGATGACGCTGTTCGCGTTCCTGTCCGTGATGGTCACCTCCGGCTCGCAGGCGGTCTACGGCGAGGCGATCTGGGACCCGGTGAAGCTCGCGGCCAAGACCGACAACACGGTGGGCCTGCTGTTCGCCCTCGTCACCGTCCTGGTGGCGACGCTGTCCGTCAACGTCGCGGCCAACCTGGTCTCGCCGGCCTTCGACTTCTCCAACATCGCGCCCCGGAAGATCAGTTTCCGGGCCGGCGCGCTCGCCACCTGCGTCCTCGGCGTGCTGATCTTCCCGTGGAAGCTGTACTCCGACCCGCAGGGCTACATCTTCACCTGGCTCGGCCTCGTCGGCGGCCTGCTGGGCACGGTCGCGGGCATCCTCATCGCCGACTACTGGATCCTGCGCCGTGCCAAGCTCGACCTGGCCGACCTGTACCGCACGGGCGGACGCTACTGGTACGCGGGCGGCTGGAACTGGCGGGCCGTCGTCGCTTTCGTCGTCGGAGGCGTTCTCGCAGTCGGCGGCGCCAGCTTCAAGCCGCTGATCGACGGCCGCCCCGTCCCGGCACTGGCCGGCCTGGCCGACTACGGCTGGGCGGTGGGGCTGGGCACGTCGATGCTGCTGTACCTGGTGCTGATGGCGGCACGGGGCCGGGACCGGACCGTCGTCTGACCGCGGGCGCGGACGCTGGAGGACGGTCAGCCCTTGCCGCCCTCCAGCGCGGCCACCGCTTCCTTCGCGGCCTTGATGGCGCCCTTGTTGATCGTGTCCGTGCTCGGCGCCTTCTTCGACTCGAAGTCGCTGCCGTTGTACGTGATGACCACCAGCGCGTTGGAGGCGCGGACGAACACCTGGCCCTCGCGGGTCTCCTGCTTGTCCTCGGTGGTCAGGTTGACGATGGAGTACGCGGTGTCGCCCAGACCGGGGACGGCACCTCCGCCGCTCTTCTCCTCGGTGCGCCCCTTGTAGGCCTTCTCCGCCGCCTCGTCCGACTGCATCACCTCGAAGGACACGTCGAGCCAGCGGTAGTTGTACCCCTTGAGCGCGTTCCAGGAGCAGGTGCGGCGCAACTCCGAGTTCGTGGACGGGATCTCCTTCCCGGCCGTCTTGGCACCCGGCACCAGCGACTCGACCGTCTTCTTGGCGACGCTCTCGCACGGCGCCGGCGCGGCCGAGTAGGTCTTCGACACCGTCGACGTCGACGGGGCGGACGCGGACTGGGTCCCGGTCTTCTCGTCGGCAGGCTTGTGCTCGGCGGCCTGCGGCGCGGCGAGCGGACCGGACGACAGTGCCCAGCCCGCCGCGGCGAGCACGGCCACCGGGGACAGGCGTGCGGTCAGGGCCAGGGGCAGAGGTAGGGAACGCACGGCGCCCTTCTCATGGGGGACGGACGGTGCGGATCAGGTCCGCACGGCGGACGGGACGACAGTTTCACATGACTCTCTGTGGTGCGAAAGTGTGAACTCGCTCCGTGGCTGCGTGGTGACGGTGACTCACTGTCGACGGTCGTGGTTTCGGTCGGTTCGGCGGTCACTGGGCGGTTTGTCATCGCACGGGTCGGACAGGAGCTGGGCAGCCTATCGTTGCGGACATGGTCTTCCAGCCGTCGACGGAACCCGCCGTCTTCCACGCCACGCTCCGCGACCAGTTCGAGACATTCCTCGATGAGCACCGCTCCGCGCTTCACGGCAGTCTGAACGGGCTGACCGAAGAGCAGGCACGCCGGTCACTGGTCACGTCCAAGACCACGCTGCTCGGCCTGGTCAAGCACGCCACGTTCGTCGAGAAGGTCTGGTTCGACGAGGGGATAACCTGCCGGTCCCGTGCCGAGATCGGCATTCCCGACACGCCCGACGAGTCGTTCGACCTCCACGACGACGACACGATCGCCTCGGTCCAGCACGCCTACCAGCAGGCGTGCGCGGCATCCCGTCGCGCCACGGCAGAGCTGACGCTGGACGACCTCGTACTGGGCAACCGCCGAGGCCCGCTGCCGCTGCGCTGGGTCTACCTCCACACACTGCGCGAACTGGCCCAGCACTGCGGCTACGCCGACATCCTCCGCGAGCAGGTCCTCGGCGGCACGACATCCCACGGCTGAAGCGGGGACTGTCCGACGTTCACAGCACGCCCCCCGCGCTCCTCCATCGAGGTACGGCCCAGGCCAGCACGTAGCCGAAGCCGTTGAGGGCCCAGTGCAGCGACGCGGGCGCCAGCAGGCTTCCGGACCGGCGCCGCAGCTCGCACAGGACGACCCCGGCGGCCGTCGTGGCGACCACGGCGGCCGCGACCGACAGCGCGGTGCCTGCCGGTCCGGTGCCGAGGACCGCCGCGGCCGCGTTGGCCCGGCTCAGCCCGCGCGAGGGAAGCACGTGCCAGAGCCCGAACAGCACTGACGACACCGCGGTGGCCCAGGCAGTACCGCGCCGACGCCGCACCATGGCCCACAGGACGCCGCGGAAGGCGATCTCCTCCAGCAGCACGGTGCCGACCGGCACCCGGACCAGCACCCGCCACAGCAGCTCCCCCATGGTCAGGCCGGCGGCGCGTTCGTCCTCGAACGCCTCCCTGGTGGCCGGCAGGGCAAGCCCCACCAGGAAAACGGCGAGAACCGCGCCCACCAGGACCGCTGACCACCGCAGCCCCCGGTACACGGCAACCGTGTCGAGTCCGAGATCGGCGCGGGTGAGACCGTCCCACCGGGCGATCAGCAGCAACGCGGCGGCCGCGGCCACGCAGGTGGGTACGTAGGCGCCGGGCGCGAGCCAGTTGTTGAGCAGGTTCGCGCCCACCAGGACGGCGAGGACACAGAACATCCGCATGGTGTCACCAGCATCCCGCTATCCGCTCCGTCAGTCCGGGTAGGGAAGGGAGACCACCGGCAAAAAGGTGACGTGATTCGACCTGTGAGGCCATATGTTCACCACCCGCCCCACCCTCCAGGGCACCTTCGGCATGGTGTCCTCCACCCACTGGCTCGCCTCGCAGTCGGCGATGGCCGTCCTGGAGGACGGCGGCAACGCCTACGACGCGGCCGTGGCGGGCGCGTTCGTGCTGCATGTCGTCGAGCCGCACCTCAACGGCCCGGCCGGCGAGGTGCCGATCCTGCTCGCCCCGGCCGGCGGCGAGGTACGGGTGCTGTGCGGGCAGGGCGTCGCACCGGCCGGGGCGACGGTCGCCCACTACCGGGGCCTCGGCCTGGACCTCGTCCCCGGCACCGGGCCGCTCGCCGCCGCCGTGCCGGGCGCGTTCGACGCCTGGATGCTGCTGCTGCGCGACCACGGCACCAAGCCCCTCGCCGACGTCCTGAAGTACGCCATCGGATACGCCGAGCACGGGCACCCGCCCGTGGAGCGCGTGGGCGAGACCGTCGAGACCGTACGCGAGCTGTTCGAGACGGAATGGACCTCGTCGGCGGAGATCTACCTGCCAGGCGGGAAGGCTCCGCGCCCCGGCGAGCTGCTGCGCAACCCCGCGCTCGCCGCCACCTGGAAGCGCCTGCTCGCCGAGACCGCCGGGGCCGGGGACCGGGACGCGCGGATCGAGGCCGCCCGGCAGGTGTGGCGCACCGGATTCATCGCCGACGCCCTCGTACGACAGGCCGGGCGCCCCACCATGGACACCAGCGGCGCACACCACACCGGCACCCTCACGGCCGCCGACCTCGCCGCCTGGTCCGCGACCTACGAGACGCCGGCGACGTACGACTGGAACGGCTGGACCGTGTGCAAGCCGGGCCCCTGGAGCCAGGGCCCGGTCCTCCTCCAGCAGCTCGCCCTGCTCCCGCCCGACCTGCCCCGCCACGGCTCGGCCGACTACGTCCACCTGCTGGTCGAGAACTGCAAACTCGCCATGGCCGACCGGGAGGCCTGGTACGGGGACGCCGCCGACGTGCCGCTCGACGATCTGCTGTCCGACGCGTACAACACGGCCCGCCGCGCTCTCGTCGGCGAGCAGGCCTCCCACGACCTGCGGCCCGGCAGCCCCGGCGGACGCACCCCGCGGCTGTGCGCGCACGCGCGCGTGGCGGCCGCCGCACAGCGGGGCGCCGCCGCCCCGGGCGTCGGCGAACCGACCGTCGCGAAGAGCCCGGCGTCCCCCGTGCCCGGCGAACCGGAGGTCGGCGACGACGGGACCACCCGCGGCGACACCTGCCACCTCGACGTGGTCGACCGCTGGGGCAACATGGTCTCGGCCACGCCCAGCGGCGGCTGGCTCCAGTCCAGCCCCGTCGTGCCCGGACTCGGCTTCCCGCTCGGCACCCGGCTCCAGATGGCCTGGCTGGAGGAGGGCCTGCCCAACTCCCTCACCCCCGGCCGCCGCCCCCGCACCACGCTGACGCCCTCGATCGCCCTGCGCGAGGGCGTGCCCGTCATGGCGTTCGGCACCCCGGGCGGGGACCAGCAGGACCAGTGGCAGCTGCACTTCCTCCTGGCGGTCGCGCTGCGCCCCCAGGTGCGCGGCGGCCTGGACCTCCAGGGCGCGATCGACGCCCCGAACTGGCACAACGACAGCTTCCCCGGCTCCTTCTACCCCCGCGGCATGCGCCCGGCCAGCGTCACCGTGGAGTCCCGCACGGACCCGGCCGTCGTCGGGGAGCTGCGGCGGCGCGGCCACCGGGTGACCGTCGGAGGCCCCTGGTCGGAAGGCCGGCTCTGCGCGGTCGCGCGGGACCCGGAGACGGGCGTCCTGTCGGCGGCGGCCAACCCGCGCGGCATGCAGGGCTACGCCGTCGGGCGGTGACCCCGCCGAGCCCCTGGCCGCACATCCCGCGCGGACCCGTCGCTGTTCATCGCGCTGCCACCCGGAGTGCACCGGACGGGTGGGGATTGTCAGTGCCGCGTGTTGTGATGGAGGGGTGATCGACCGCACCGAAACCATCGAAGAGTTTCTCGCACGGCACGCCTCCGACATCGAGGAGGAGATCCGCAGGGCGGCCGCCGCCGAGATCATGCCGCGCTGGCGCCGGCTCGCCGCACACGAGGTGGATCAGAAGGCCGGCCCGCACGACCTGGTCACGGACGCCGACCGCAAGGCCGAGCTGTACCTGACCGAGGTACTGGCCGCCCTGCTGCCCGGCTCGGTCGTGGTCGGCGAGGAGGCGGTCCACGCCAACCCGGCGTCCTACGAGGCCCTGCGCGGCGACGCCCCGGTCTGGATCATCGACCCGGTCGACGGGACACGACAGTTCGTGCACGGCGAGCCGGGCTTCTGCACCCTGGTCGCCCTGGCCCACGGCGGCACCCTGCTCGCGTCCTGGACCTACGCCCCCGTCAGTG
This sequence comes from Streptomyces sp. NPDC050164, assembly GCF_044459945.1. Classification (NCBI taxonomy): domain Bacteria; kingdom Bacillati; phylum Actinomycetota; class Actinomycetes; order Kitasatosporales; family Streptomycetaceae; genus Streptomyces; species Streptomyces sp. NPDC050164. Next base: position 175,268 of record NZ_JBITJK010000014.1, on the reverse strand, counting down.
ACCGGCTCGCCACCGCCCAGCGGGGCAGGGGCGCCTACCTCGACGGAGAGCGGCTGTTCGCCGGCGTGCCCGAGCCCGGCCGGGACCTCCGCGTGGCCACCTCCCACCCGGACTACACGACGGACGAGCAGAAGCACGCCCTGCTCGCCCTGCGCACCGACGGTGTGGCACCGCGCTCGTGCGGCTCGGCCGGACTGGAGTATCTCGCCATCGCCCAGGGCGAGTCCGACGCCACGGCCTTCTCGTGGGAAGCCGCATGGGATCACGCTGCCGGACTGCTCCTGGTCGAGGAGGCGGGCGGCGCCCACCTGACCCTCGAGGGCGAGCCCTTCCGCATCACGGGCGGCAACGCCCTGCCCTTCACCGCCGCCCGCGACGCGGCCACGGCCCGCCGGGTGGCGGCACTGCTGGCAGGCTGAGCCTGATCCTCACGGACCGTACACATCCTGTCGCCCAGTGGCATTCCAGGCGTCACTGCCGGGCGAATCCACCCGCGGCCGGTGACTGTCAGTCCCCGGGCCTATCCTGATCCTCAGTGGCCGTCGGCTGACGAAGGGGTCCGAAGGTGCCGTCGATGCTCGATGCCGTCGTAGTGGGTGCGGGGCCGAACGGACTGACCGCGGCCGTGGAGCTGGCCCGTCGCGGCTTCTCCGTCGCGGTCTTCGAGGCCCGGGGCACCGTGGGCGGCGGCGCCCGCACCGAGGAGCTCACCCTGCCGGGCTTCCGGCACGACCCGTGCTCCGCGGCGCACCCGCTCGCCATCAACTCACCGGCGTTCCGCGCCCTGCCGCTGGAGCGCTACGGCCTGGAATGGCTGCACGCGGAGCTCCCCATGGCCCACCCCTTCCCGGACGGCTCGGCGGCCGTGCTGGCCCGGTCGGTGGGCGAGACGGCCGCCTCCTTCGGGCCGCGTGACGCGGGGGCGTACCGCAGGCTCGTCGAGCCCTTCCTGCCCAAGTGGGACGTGCTGGCCCGCGACTTCATGTCCCTGCCGCTCACCGCGCTGCCCCGCGACCCGGTCACCCTCGCCCGCTTCGGCCTGGTCGGCCTGCCCCCGTCGACCCTGCTGATGCGCCGCTTCCGCGACGAACCGGCCAGGGCACTGTTCGCCGGGCTCGTCGCGCATGTCATGGCACCGCTCGGCGGCTTCGCCACCAGCGCCATCGGCCTGGTCTTCGCCCTCGCGGCACACGCGCGCGGCTGGCCCGTCGCCCGCGGCGGCTCCCAGTCCATCTCCGACGCCCTCGCCGCCTACCTGCGCGACCTCGGCGGCAGCGTCCACACCGACTACGAGGTCAAGCGTCTCGACGACCTGCCGCCGGCCCGCGCGTACGTCTTCGACACCTCACCAACCGCCCTGGCCCGCATCGCCGGCTTCGGCAACCACTACGCGGACTACCGCTACGGACCGGGCGTCTTCAAGATCGACTACGCGCTGGACGGCCCCGTGCCGTGGACCGCGAAGGAGGCCCGCGTCGCCGGCACGGTGCAGATCGGCGCGAACCGCGCGGAGATCGGCAGGGCCCTGCGCGCGGCGTCCCGGGAGGGCCGGGCCCCCGACAAGCCGTTCCTGATCACGGTCCAGCCGAGCGTCGTCGACCCCACCCGGGCCCCGGCGGGCAAGCACGTCTTCTGGGCCTACGGCCACGTCCCGCACGGCTGGACCGGCGACCTCACCGACGCCGTCGAGCGCCAACTGGAGCGTTTCGCCCCAGGGTTCCGCGACCGCGTCCTGGCCCGCGCCACCGCGGGCCCGCCCGAACTCGCCGCCCGCAACGCCAACTACGTCGGCGGCGACATCGCCTCCGGTGCGGTCTCCGGCCTGCAGATCCTGCTGCGCCCCAAACCGACCCTGTTCCCGTACCACACCCCCCACCCGGCCGTCTTCATCTGCTCGTCGGCGACCCCGCCGGGCCCCGGCGTGCACGGCATGTCGGGGCACAACGCGGCGAAGGCCGTCTGGAAGCGACTGAGGCAGACATGACCACGATCGAACTGGTCCAGGGCGACATCACCCGCCAGAGCGTCGACGCCATCGTCAACGCGGCCAACTCCTCACTGCTGGGCGGGGGAGGGGTCGACGGCGCGATCCACCGGCGCGGCGGCCCCGCGATCCTGGAGGACTGCCGCAAGCTGCGCGCCTCCCGGTACGGCAAGGGCCTGCCCACGGGCCAGGCGGTCGCCACCACCGCGGGCGACCTGGATGCCCGATGGGTGATCCACACCGTCGGGCCGCGTTTCAGCCAAGACGAGGACCGTTCGCAACTGCTGGCCTCCTGCTACCGGGAGTCGCTGCGGATCGCCGATGATCTCGGCGCCCGCACGGTCGCGTTCCCGGCCGTCTCCGCCGGCATCTACGGCTGGCCCATCGAGGACGCCGCCCGGATCGCCGTGGAGACGGTGCGGGCGATGGAGACGGCGGTCGAAGAGGTCAGGTTCGTTCTCTTCGACGAGCGGGCTTACGAGGCGTTCGCCGGGCAACTCCGCTGAAGGCACCACGGCCGACCGGTGTCGTGGTGCAGCGCAGTGCCGTACAGCGCAGACGCACCGCATCACCGGCGGCACGTCCGTGGAGCCGGGGAGGGCCGCGGGATCCCCGCGCCACCGACGTGCGGCCGGGGGACCGATCAGGCCCGCCCTGCCACGTTCTCTCGCTCCGGATGCGTTCTCACCAGCCAGAGGTAGTGTTGTTCTGCCAGTCGCAAGAAGTGTCCCCTCGACCGCTTCGCCCGCTTCGGCAGCGCGACCGTGGTGGCTCATCGCCATAGAGCCATCGGGCTTCCGCCCGATGGCGGGCAGACCGGCACCCCGCTGCCGCCGGTTCCAGTGTGGTGCTCGTGTGATCGTCACCCTCACACCCAATCCGAGCCTGGACCGCACCCTGGAGGTTCCGGACCTGCGGCCCGGCTCCGTCATCCGTGCCACCGACAGCCGTCTCGATCCGGGGGGCAAGGGCGTCAACATCTCTCGGGCGCTGGCCGCCAACGGTCACCGGACGGTGGCCGTCATGCCCTGCGGCGGCTCCGAGGGCGAACAGCTCGCCGAGCTGCTCGCCTCCGAGGGCGTCGAGGTGGTCACCGTCCCGATTGCCGACAGTATCCGGGTCAACATCAGCGTCGTGGAGCCCGACGGCACCGTCACCAAACTGAACGCGGCCGGCCCGCGACTTTCCGCCACCGAGATCGACGCGCTGGCCGCAGCCACCTGTGCCGCTACGGCCAAGGGCGCCCGGTGGGTGGCTCTCGCCGGTCACCTGCCCCCCGGCGCCCCCGTCGACCTCTACGCGCACCTGGTGTCGCGCCTGCGCGGCGGCGGGGCGCCGCGTATCGTCGTCGACTCCAGTGGCGCCCCGTTCGCCGCCGCCCTGCCCGCCGGCCCGGATCTGGTCAAGCCCAACCGGGGCGAACTCGCCGAGGCCGCCGGGATGGCGGTGACCACGCTCGGCGAGGCCCTGACCGCGGCGAACGTGCTGCGTGAGCGCGGCGCCCGGACGGTGCTGGCCAGTCTCGGCCGCGACGGTGCCCTGCTGGTCGGCGACTTTGCGGTATTGCACGGAGAGCAGCGCGTCGCCACACCGCGCAGCTCCGTCGGCGCCGGGGATGCTCTCCTCGCGGGGTACCTGGCGGCCCCCACCGAGGGACCTGCCGCCCTTGCCGAGGCCTTGGCCTGGGGTTCTGCCGCGGTGTCGCAGCCCGGCAGCGGAATGCCTGGACAGTGGGCACTGGACCGGTCCGCTGTCGTCGTGCGACACCGCATCGAATCCGATCGCCCGATCTCCGAACGGAACTGACACGATGCCCGATCTCATCACCGCGGATTTCGTGGATCTGGACCTGCGGGCCGCAGACCGTCACGAGGCGGTCCGTGCCCTCGCTGCCCGGCTCGCCGCCGACGGCCGCGTCACGGACCTCGACGGGTTTCTCGCCGACGCGCGGGACCGGGAGGAGCAGATGCCCACCGGTATCGAAGGGGGCATCGGAATCCCGCACGCCCGCTCCGTCCATGTCGCGCTGCCCACACTCGCCTTCGGGCGCAGCGCCGACGGCGTCGACTTCGGCGCCGCGGACGGCCCGGCAGACCTGGTCTTCCTGATCGCCGCGCCGGCCGGCGGCCATGCCGAGCACCTGGACATCCTGGCGTCGCTCGCCCGCCGCCTGGTGCACGTCTCCTTCAGGCAGGCCCTGCGCCAGGCCGTGGACGCGCAGGCGGTCGTCGACCTGATCAACAAGGAGGTGGGCGGAAGATGAGGATCGTCGCTGTCACCGCCTGCCCGACCGGCATCGCCCACACCTACATGGCCGCCGAGGCCCTGGAGCAGGCCGCCGCCGACGCCGGGCACCACATCGTGGTGGAGACACAGGGCGCCGCCGGTGCGGTCAGGCTGACGGCCGCGCAGGTGGCGGAGGCCGACGCGGTGATCTTCGCGGCCGACACCGAGATCCAGGACCGTGAGCGGTTCGCTGCCAGACCCGTGGTGATCGCCCCTGTGCAACGGGCCATCAACCACCCGCGCGAACTCATCTCGCGGGCCGAGGAGGCCGCGAAGGCGGCAGGCCGGGCGGCCTCGACGGCCACGGCGGAGGGCACTGGTCCGGGCGATGCCGCCGAGCACGTCACCGCGGACGCCGGGGGCGACGGGACCGCGGGGGCCGGTGCAGCCGCGGTCGGCGGCCCCGCGCACGGCGCGCCCTCGGAGGGTGCCAAGGTCCACCCGGCCACCCGGTTGCGCCAGTGGTTGATGACCGGAGTCAGCTACATGATCCCGTTCGTCGCCGCGGGCGGCATCCTGATCGCGCTCGCCTTCATGATCGGCGGCGCCGAGGTCGCCGTGAAAGTCGACGGCGGCACCTGGCAGGGGCAGACCTACCCCGAGGTCACCGACCTGTCCGAGCTGGTCGAACGGGCCGGTTACGCGGGCGTGCTGTTCAAGATCGGCACGACGGCGTTCTCGATGCTCGTGCCGATCCTCGCCGGCTTCATCGCCTACGCCATCGCCGACCGGCCGGGCCTGGTACCCGGCGTGGTCTCCGGGCTGCTGGCCGTCGCGACCGGCGCGGGCTTCCTCGGCGGTCTGGCCGGCGGCCTGCTCGCCGGTGCGGTGGTGACGGCTCTGCGGAGGATCCGCCTGCCGCGGGCGGCCGCGGGGGTCATGACCGTGGTCGGGATTCCGCTCGTGTCCACGTTGGTGATGGGCCTTTTGATGATCATCGTCATCGGGGAGCCGATCGCCGCCGCGCAGCGCGGCCTCACCGACTGGCTGGACGGCCTGAGCGGGACCAACGCGATCCTGCTGGGCGCGCTGCTCGGCCTGATGATGGCCTTCGACATGGGCGGTCCGGTCAACAAGGTCGCCTACACCTTCGGCGTCGCCGGCCTGGCCAGCGGCGATCTGGAGGTGATGGCCGCCGTCATGGCCGCGGGCATGGTGCCTCCGCTCGCCCTCGCCCTGGCCACGGTCGTGCGGCGGGCGCTCTTCACCGACAGCGAGCGCAAGGCCGGAGAGGCCGCCTGGCTGCTGGGTGCCTCGTTCATCACGGAGGGTGCCATCCCGTTCGCGGCGGCCGACCCGCTGCGGGTCATCCCGTCGATCATGACCGGGAGCGCGGTCACCGGCGCACTGTCCATGGCTGTGGACGCCACCTCGCGCGCTCCGCACGGTGGCCTGTGGGTCATCGGTCTGATCGGCAGCCCCGTCCTGTACCTGGCAGCCATCGCGGCGGGCGTACTGGTGGGCGCCGCCTGTGTGCTCGTCGCCAAGCACTTCGGACGCCCCGTGGCCCAAGGGGCACCGGCACTCTCCGCGACCACGGGCCGGTGAACCCGCCGAGCTGCGGGCCCGCTCGTGGGACCTCGTGGTGCGTCCGGCTGCTCGGGTCCCAAGACGGGCGGACGGAGTATCGTAAAAACGGACGTGCCCCCGCAGGTCGGAGCACCTTGGCCCGATACCCGGCCGGCCGGAGGCCCAGGGCAGCGGCCACGCCCCGGCCCCCGATCGAGCCGAGCCGTTCGGGGTTCTCCCTCCGGGAGAGGAGGTCTCTGTGACGGACTTCTGGGGGACCGGCGACGCCCTGGCCCGTGACCGGGAGCGGTTCCTGGGGAGCGAGCCGGCCGTGGCCAGGCTGCGGGCCCCGATCCTGAACTCATGGCGGCGCTGTGCCTCCATGGGGGTGTCGCCGGAGAGGATCGCACCTCCCTACCAGGCGGACCTGGACATGGAGGACCGGCTCGTCCGGGCGGCGGCGCCGGTGCTCGAGCGGCTGGAATCCGAGCTGGCGGGCGCGCGCGTGGGCGTGATCCTCGCCGACCGGCACGGCGTGATCCTGCGCTGCCAGGCCGGTGAGAAGGCGCTCTACAAGCACTTGGAGGCGGTTCGGCTCGCACCGGGATTCACCTACACCGAGGAGTACGTCGGCACCCACGGCATCGCCACGGCCCTGGAGGAACGACGGGACTTCCAGGCCTTCGGCGCCGAACACTTCGTCGGCGGCCTGCAACCCTTCGTGTCGGTGGGCGCCGTCGTCCGTGACCCGCTCAGCGGAAGCCTCGAGGGCGTGGTCGGTCTCACCTCCTTGTGCGCCGACGCGGATACGGCCATGGCGGCCCGGGCCCGCAAGGCGGCCGAGGCCATCGCGCTGCGGCTGCTGGAGGAGCGTACGGAGCGGGAGCATGCCCTGCTCCAGGAGGCTCTGCAGGACGAGCGCCGCGTGCAGGAGGCGACGGCGGACATGGCACGGAGCCAGCCCGGCTCGCACGACGCCTCCCTCTCCTCCCTCACCGACAGCGACCGGAATGTCCTACGAGAGAAGGCCACCGAGCTGATCTCCGCGACCGGCCGCACCGCGGCGCAGGTGCCGCTGTCCGGAGGCCGTACGGCCGCGCTCGTGTGCCGTCCCATGGCGGGAACCACGGGTGAGGAGGGCGTAGTGGTCAAACTGAGCTTCGTCGGCGACGCACCAGGGCATCGCAAGGCGACGATGCCGAACGGGAGCGGCGACGCGTCGACGGTTGGCACACCGGCGGACAGCACACCGACGGCGGTGCGCCCGGCTCCCTCGGCAGAGCGGTCAGGGGCGGCAGCCCTGTCGGATGAGCCACCAGGTCAAGGCGTACCGGACGCACCGGCGGAGCAGGCGCCGGTGGACGAGGCGCCGGGAGAGGCGGGGCCCGCCGAGGCCGTGGTGACCGATGCCCCCACCGAGTGGCTGCTGGCCGTCGGCCATCCGGAGCTGGGGCGGCTCGCGATGGCCGCGCGGGAACGCTTGGAACTGCTGTACGACGCGAGTATCCGCATCGGCACCACGCTGGACGTGACGCGCACCGCGGAGGAGCTGGCCGAGGTGGTCGTCCCGTGGTTCGCCGACGTCGTCACGGTCGATCTGCTGGAACCCGTGCTGCGCGGAGACGAAGCGCTCCTACCGCATGCGCCCCTGCAGCGGGCGGCGCTCGGCGCCCACCAGGCCGAATCGCCGTTCTTCCCGGTCGGCAAGCGGGTCAGCTTCGCCTCGTCCGCGCCGCAGGCCCGGTGCTTCGCCGAGGGACAGGCGGTCCTCGAACCGGATGTGCGCGCCGTCCCCGAGTGGCTGGCCCAGGACCCCGGCCGCGTCCAGGAGATCGTGGAGTACGGCATTCAGTCCCTCATCGCCGTCCCGCTGCGCACCCGCGGGGCGTCGCTGGGGCTCGCCACCTTCTACCGCCGCCGGGAGTCCAGGCCCTTCGAGGAGGACGACCTGCACCTGGCGGAGGAACTCATCGCCCGCGTCGCCATCTGTGTCGACAACGCCCGCCGCTTCACCCGCGAGCAGACCGTCGCTCTCACCCTGCAGCGCAGCCTGCTGCCGGGCGTCCTTCCGAAACAGACCGCGGTGGAGGCCGCCCATCGCTACCTGCCCGCCCAGATCGCCACGGGCGGGGTGGGCGGCGACTGGTTCGACATCATTCCGCTGTCCGGGGCGCGCGTCGCCCTGGTCGTCGGTGACGTCGTCGGACACGGTCTGCACGCTGCCGTCACCATGGGCCGGCTGCGCACCGCGGTGCACAACTTCGCCACCCTGGACCTGGCCCCCGACGAGCTCCTCGGACGCGTCGACGACCTGGTCATCTCTCTGGGACAGGAGGGGACGTCCCGCTCCGGCGGCGACGACATCATCGGTGCCACCTGTCTGTACGCCGTGTACGACCCGGTCTCCCAGCGCTGCACGCTGGCCCGAGCAGGCCACCCCCCGCCCGCGGTGGTCGACCTCGACGGCGCCGTCCACTTCCCGGACCTGCCGGCCGGTCCTCCCCTCGGCCTGGGCGGCCTTCCCTTCGAGACCGCCGAACTGCATCTGCCGGCGGGCAGCCAGCTGGTCCTCTACACCGACGGACTCATCGAAGACCGCGGCTGGGACATCGACGTGGCCCTGGAACGGCTGCGGGCCGCCCTGTCGCACGCCGACCGGGCGCCCGAACAGACCTGTGAGGCGGTGCTGCGCGTCCTGCCCGGCCCCCACTCCTTCGATGACGTGACCCTGCTCGTCGCCCGTACCCGCGCCCTCGGCGCCGAACACACCGCGTGCTGGGACGTGCCCACCGACCCGGCGGCGATTTCCGCCATCCGCGAGGCCGCCGTCCGGCAGTTGACCGAATGGGGCCTGGAGGACTGCGCCTTCACCACGGAACTCCTGCTCAGCGAACTGGCCACGAACGCCATCCGGCACGCCGCCGGGCCCGTTCAGGTGCGTCTGCTCCGCGACCGGGTGCTCATCTGCGAAGTCTCCGACGGCAGCAGCACCTCCCCCCACCTTCGCCAGGCCGCAGCGACCGACGAGGGCGGGCGCGGCCTGTTCCTCGTCGCCCAACTCGCCCAGCGCTGGGGAACCCGCTACACCCCGCGGGGCAAAGTCATCTGGGCGGAGCAGTCCCTGTCTCCCACGTCGGCACCTGTCGAACGGTCGTCCTGGTGATGCCTTGCCCCAGGCCGCGTCCGACGGGCTGCCACAGCAAGAGGTGAAGCACATCATGCAGGCCAAGGAACGTCAGCGGCAGATCGTGGCTCTTGCGCGCGAGGAAGGACACGCGAGCGTGGAGCGGCTGGCCGTTGCCCTCTCGGAGAGCCCGGAGACGATCTGGCAGGACCTGGCCCTGCTGGAACGCCAAGGTCAGCTGCGGCGGGTGCACGGCGGAGCGATCCCCCTGCGGCGGCTCGGCTTCGAGCCGGACCTGCCCACGCGTGGCGAGGTGATGGAGGAGGAGAAGAAGAGGATCGCCGCAGCGGCGCTGGACGAGGTGCCCGACGAGGGAGTGATCCTGCTGGACGCCGGGTCGACCACCTTCCGCCTGGCCGAGCTGCTGCCCGGCGGCCGTGAACTGACGGTGATCACCAACAGCCTGCCGATCGCCCAGCTGCTCGCGCAGCACGCCGAGCTCACGGTCCTCACCCTGGGTGGCCGCGTACGGGCTCGCACGCTCGCGGAAGTCGACGTGGTCGCCATCCGCACCCTGGGGACGTTCCTCATCGACGTGTCCTTCCTGGCGACCAACGGTGTCTCGGTCGAACACGGCCTGACCACACCGGACCTGGCCGAAGCGGAGGTCAAACGGGCGATGTGCCAGCGCGCGAGGCGGCGGGTACTGCTCGCCGACAGCAGCAAGATCGGGAACGACACCTTCTGCCGGTTCGCCGAACTGCGCGACTTCGACGTCATGGTCACCGACACCGGCATGGAGGCGGAGGCCGCCGTGGATTTCGCCGAGCTGGGCCTGCGCGTCATCCGCGTGTGACGTTCCCATCCCCCTCGCCTCGTCGGCGCCGGGCCGGTGGCCGAGCGCAGGCGGCAGGGACGCGCCGCCGCACGAGCATGGGTAAACCCCTCATACCGTCGGGCCCGTGTTCAGCCAAACCGAGGGCGCCCGCACGGTCGCCTTCCCGGCGATCTCCACCGGCGTGTACCGCTATCCGATGGAGGACGCCGCGCCCATCGCGGTGGACACGGTGCGCGCGGCGAAGACCGACGTCGAGGAGGGTTCGTCCTCTTCGAGGAGCGGGCGTACGAGGCGTTCGCCCGACGACTGCGCTGACGCCGACAGCCGACGGGCCATCCGGGAGGGACGCCTCGTCACCGTGCCGTCGTACCCACCCCCTGGTCCGCCGACCGGCGCCGCGCCAGCGCGAGGTGCGGCCAGTCCGCGATGTCGCGTCGCATCTGGCGGTCGTGGGTCGCCACGACGACGGCCGCTTCCGTACTGTGCAGCGCTTCGGTGAGCTCGTCGACCAGCGCGATGGACAGGTGGTTGGTGGGCTCGTCCAGCAGCAGCAGCAGCACGTGCGGGCGGGCGGCCAGCGCCAAGGCCAGGTCCAGCCGCCGCTGCTGACCCATCGACAGCTCGGCCACCGGCTTGCCGGCGTCCCGCGAGGTCAGCAGACCCAGCGAGCCGAGCCCCACCACCTCGCCCTCCTTCAGCACGCCCGCCGTGACCAGGCGCGCGGTGTGCGCCTCGTACCGGTCACGGGCCCGCCGGTGCGCCGCCCGCGGCGACTCCTGCCCGAGCAGGTGCAGCCGCACCGTGCGGGCCCGGTGCACCCGGCCCGTGTCCGGGGCGAGTCGCCCGGCCAGGATGGACAGGAGCGTGGGCTTGCCCGCGCCGTTCGGGCCGGTGACGGCCATCCGGTCGCCGGACGTCACCGACAGTCTCGTCGAGTGGTGCAGCCGTCCGCCGACCGTCACCTCCTCCGCGCGCAGCAGGACGACGCCCGGCCGGGCGGGCAGGTGGGGCATCGAGAAACGCTGCGGCGGCACCGGCGCGGTGACCTTGTGCCGGTCCAGGCCGTCCTGGCGCCGGTGGACGGAGCGCACCAGGGCACCGGCGCGGGTGGCGCGCTGGTGCTTGCCCGTGCCCTTGTCCGGGCGCCAGCCGGTGCTCAGCCGGTTCTGCGCCTCCGACAGGGCCTGCTCGAGACGGACGTGCTCGGTCTGCTGCTGCTCGTACTCCTCCTCCCAGCGCGCCAGTTCGGCCTCGCGGCCCTCCCGGTAGCCGGCGTAGCCGCCGCCGTACACGCCCGGGCGGCCGTCGCGGGTCGGGTCGAGGTCGAGGATCGTGGTGGCCACGTCCGCGAGCAGCGCCCGGTCGTGGCTGACCACCACGACACCGCCGGCGTGGGCGCGCAGCCTGGCGGTGAGGTACTCCAGCCCGGCCAGGTCCAGGTGGTTGGTGGGCTCGTCCAGGAGCAGGAAGTCGTACTCGGCGCCCAGCAGGCAGGCCAGCCGGATCCGGTAGCGCTGGCCGACCGACAGCGTGGCCAGGGGACGAGCACGGTCGCTGACCGCACCCAGTCCGTCCAGGGCCACGTCCACCCGGCGGTCGGCGTCCCAGGCGTCCAGCACCCGCGCCGCCTCCAGGGCGTCGGCATAGGCCTGTTCGGCACCGGGACGTTCCGCTGCCAGGGCCTGCGCGGCGGCGTCGAGATCCCGCAGGGCGGCGCGGGCGTCGGCCAGGTGCTCGTCGATGAAGTCGCCGACCGTGCGCTCGTCCTCGGCCGGCATCTCCTGCTCGGCCAGGGCGAGGGTGCCCACGCGGTGCACGGTTCCCTCGTCCGGGGTCAGCAGGCCGGCCAGGACGTGCAACAGGGTCGACTTGCCGCGTCCGTTCTCGCCGACGACGCCCCAGCGGGATCCGGGGGAGACCTTCATCTCGACGTCGTGCAGCACGGTGCGGCCACCGCGGTCGACGCGGATGCGGGCGCAGGTCAGCTGGGCCCGGTCGCGGGCAGGCAGGTTGAAGGTGGTCACGTTCTCTTCCTCCGTGAGGAGGCACACTTCACCCCCGGTTCGGGCGGGGATGCGAGCGGGCCTTCGGATCCGACGGACGGCCGGCCCGGAACAGGGCGGGCCGTGGGCGACGTCGCGGCTCCCGGCGCCTCGGCCCGTGGTCGTCAGGGCATGCGAGGGGCGGGGCCAGTGGCCCGGATCAGAGGTAGAGAACGTAACTCACGCAAAAATGCTAACAGTTGCCGCCGCTTGCTCAGGAGCGGGTGCGGACCAGCAGGAGCGCGACGTCGTCGTCGGGCTCCGGGCTCAGCGCGCTGAGGAGCGTGTCACTGGTCCGTTGCAGGCTGGGTCCCGCGCTCACCAGGAGGCGGGTCAGCGTGGTGAGGCCGGTGTCGATCGGCTCCCCGCGTTTCTCGACCAGCCCGTCGGTGTACAGGGCGAGCAGGGAGCCCGGCGCGAGCTCCAGTTCCACGGTGCCGAACTCCACGCCGCCCACCCCCAGCGGCACCCCGCCGGGCACGTCGAGGAGCTTCGCGCCGCCGTCCGCCCCGGCGAGCACGGGCGGCAGATGACCGGCGCTGGACAGCGAGCAGATGCCGGTCCGCAGGTCGCACACCGCGTACACGCACGTGGCGATCGCGTCGCCGAGCGAGCCGGCGATGTCGTCGAGGTGCCGCAGCAGCTCGGCGGGCGGCAGGTCCAGCCGGGCCAGCGCCCGCGTCGCCGTGCTCAGCTGCCCCATGATCGCCGCGGCCTGGACGCCCTTGCCCATGACGTCCCCCACCACGAGCCCGGTGCGTCCCGGGCCCAGCGGCAGTACGTCGTACCAGTCGCCGCCGACCTCGCTGACGGCCGGGCGGTAGCGGGCGGCGATGTCGAGTCCCTCCCGCTCGGCGGGCGTGGCCGGGAGCAGGCTGCGCTGGAGCGTCAGGGCGGTGCCGCGTTCCCGGCCGTAGAGGCGGGCGTTGTCGATGCAGATCGCGGCGCGCGCGGCGAGCTCCGAGGCGAGCATCCGGTCCCGGTCGTCGAAGGAGCGTTCGTCGACCGTGCGGTACAGGGTGAGCGTGCCGAGCACTTTGCCCCGGGCCATCAGCGGCACCGCCATATAGGAGTGTGCGCCGGCCTCCTGCAGGGTCTGGGCGGCCCGTGCGTCCCGGGCGATGCGCCGCATCATCTTCGGGTCCACGCGCTCGACCAGGACCGGGCGGGCCCGCCGGACGCACTGCGTGATGATCCGCGACGAGGCGTAGGTGGCCAGTTCGCCGACCGGGTCCGCGGCGTGGATGGCGTCGGTCGGGTAGCCCGCCGCGACGGCCAGCGCCCGGAACTCGGCGGGCGCGCCGCCCGACACCGGCGCGATCGTGCCGTGGGCCACGACGGACTCCAGGACGTCCACGGCGGCCAGGTCCGCGAGGTGCGACACCACCACGTCGGCCAGCTCCCGGGCGGTCTGCTGAAGGTCCAGCGTGGTGCCGATCCGCACCCCGGCGTCGGCGATCACCGACAGGTGCTGGCGTGCCTGCGCGACCTCGGCCGCGGCCTGCTGGCGCTCGGTGACGTCCAGCACGGCCATCGCGAGTCCGAGCACCCGGCCGTCGGTGTCCTCGATGCGGTGGTACGATTCCGAGTAGGCGCGGTCGTGTTCGTCCGCCGCGGTCCTGCCGATGGTCTGCTGGTCGAGCAGGGGCCTGCCGGTCTTGAGGACGTGCCGCATCCGGGCCTCGATGGCCTCGACGTCCAGGCCCGGCAGCACCTCGCCGAGCCGGCGGCCCATCAGGGCCTCCTCGGGCACGCCGTTTATCCGCTCCAGCGCGGGGTTGACCCCGACCCAGCGCAGGTCGTTGCCGAAGACGGCGATGCCGAGCGGGGTCTGGTTGACCAGGCTGTGCGAGAGGGCGAGGTCCCGCTCCACCTTCCGTACCGTCGTCGCGTCCGTGGCGAGTCCCAGCAGGTGGGGCTGCCCCTCGTTGTCGAGGAGCCGCATCGTGCGGAACTCCACCGCGCGTTCCGTGCCGTCGCGGTGCCGCAGCGGGAAGACACCGGCCCAGCGGTCCCCCGATCTGACCTGGGCGAACAGCTCCCTGCCCTGGGGGCGGTTCTCGGGCGCGACCAGGAGTGTGTCGGCGCGCTGCCGCAGGGCCTCCTCGGGGGTGTAGCCGAGCAGCTGCTCGATCTCGGGGCTCCACAGGGCGATGTGCCCGCCGCCGTCCAGGACCACGGCCGCGACGTTCAGCAGGTCCAGCAGCCCGCCGGGCGCGGCCGTGACGGCGTCGCGATGCGAGGTCGCATACCCGTTCATGCGAGCCGCTCCTTCCGGCGCGGCAAAAGGTCCGGCCAAGATCCGTTGCGCAGGCTGTCCGATGAGGTCACATTACGGTCGGAGGAGCGACACTGTCGCGCCCAAATGACAAATAATCGTGGGTCGGTACGCGGAGAGAGGGAGTGGGAATCTTGGGTGACTGGACGTTGCGGGAGAGCCTGGCCACCACGTCGGGGACCGTGCGCTGGGACCGGCTGGGGGATCCCGACGGCGAGCCGGTCGTGCTGCTGCACGGGACGCCCTTCTCCTCGTACGTGTGGCACGAGATCGCTCCCGCGCTCGCCGCCGCCGGACACCACGTGCACCTGTGGGACATGGCGGGCTACGGCACCTCGGACATGCGTCCGGACCAGGACGTCTCACTGGGGATCCAGGGCCGGATCTTCACCGAGCTGCTGGCGCACTGGGGCCTGGAGGAGCCGTCCGTCGTCGCGCACGACTTCGGCGGGTGCGTGGCCCTGCGCGCCCATCTGCTGCACGGGGCCCGCTACCGGCGGCTCGCCCTGGTCGACCCGGTGGCCCTGGAGCCCTGGGGCTCCCCCTTCTTCCGGCTGGTCGGCGAGCACGCCCACGTCTTCGAGCAGCTGCCGGCCGCCCTGCACGAGGCCCTGGTGCGCGAGTACGTCACGTCCGCGAGCCACACCGGCCTGCGGCCCGCCGCGCTGGACGCGCTCGTGCGGCCCTGGACGGGGGAGCGGGGCCAGGTCGCCTTCTACCGCCAGATCGCGCAGGCCGACCAGCGCTACACCGACGAGATCCAGCCGCTGTACCCCACGATCGACCTGCCGGTGACGGTCTGCTGGGGCACCGAGGACACCTGGATCCCCTTCGCCAAGGGGCAGGAGCTGGCCGCGCTGATCCCGGGCGCGCGGCTGGTGCCCGTCCCGGAGTCCGGCCACCTCGTCCCCCTGGACGCTCCCGCCCGGCTGACGAGCGAGGTGCTCACCTTCCTCGGGGCCTGAAGGCGTCGAACGCCCAAGGACGCGGGAGAACCATCAGGACCGCACAAAGTCCGACGGGATCATTGCTTCGGTTGTGTTCGAGTCCTAGGGTGTGCCTGCTCAGCAGTTGCTCCGTCACCGTCAGTTGCACCAGTCCCAACAGAACCGCCCATCACGGCAGTTGGGATCGCATCTGACGTGCCCTCAGTCCGTGCAGCACCCTGTCGAACCGAGGAAGGCCACGGTCATGCCGCACCCGCTCCCGTCCCCCGCCGACCGGCCCGTCGTCAGCCGTCGCCGTCTGCTCGAAGGCGGCGCCGCCGTGCTCGGCGCGCTCGCCCTGTCCGCGTCGCCCGCCGTCGCGCACGCGGCGGGCCGGCGCCCGGCGGCGGACGGCCCTCCGGAGTGGAACGACGGCCTGGCCGTGTACCGCGTGGGCACCGAGCCGCCGCACACCACGCTCATGCCGTACGCGGACCTCGGGCAGGCCCTGGCCGGTGACCGCGAGCGCTCGCCGTACCGGCTGAGCCTCGACGGCAAGTGGAAGTTCGCCTACGCCGACCGCCCCGACGACCGGGATGCCGACTTCTACCGCACCGACGTCGACGACTCCGGCTGGGACA
Organism: Streptomyces sp. NPDC050164; assembly: GCF_044459945.1. Classification (NCBI taxonomy): domain Bacteria; kingdom Bacillati; phylum Actinomycetota; class Actinomycetes; order Kitasatosporales; family Streptomycetaceae; genus Streptomyces; species Streptomyces sp. NPDC050164. The sequence continues at coordinate 159,640 of NZ_JBITJK010000014.1, read as the reverse complement.
CCATCCCCGTGCCCTCGGCCTGGCAGCTGCACGGCTACGACTTCCCGATCTACGTCAACATCACCTACCCCTGGTGGGGCCCCAACGGCGGCGGCGAGGACGCCCAGCCGCCGGCCGCCCCGACGCGCTACAACCCCGTCGGCCAGTACCGCCGTACGTTCACCGTCCCCCGGAACTGGTCGGGCCGGCGCACCTTCCTGCACTTCGAGGGCGTCAAGTCCGCCCACTACGTGTGGATCAACGGCGAGCTGGTGGGCTACCACGAGGACTCCTACACCTCCGCCGAGTACGACATCACCCGCCACCTCAAGCCGGGCACCAACCAGATCGCCGTGGAGGTCTACCGCTACTCCGACGGGGACTGGCTGGAGGACCAGGACATGATCCGGCTGAGCGGCATCTTCCGCTCGGTCCACCTGTACTCCACGCCGAACGTGCACCTGCGCGACTTCAAACTGGACACCCCGCTCGGCGACGGCTACACCTCGGCCGAACTCAAGGTCACCGCGCACGTCCGCGACTACGGCGGCAAGGGCGCGGGCCGCTACACCGTCGAGACCCAGCTGTACGACGCGCGCGGCCACGCCGTCTGGTCGCGGCCCCTGAACCAGCCCGTCGACGTCCCCGACGGCGACGAGGCCACCGCCGAGGCGTCCCGGGCCGTCCCCGCGCCGAAGCTCTGGTCGGCCGAGCACCCGAACCTCTACACCGCCGTGCTGCGGCTGCGCGACCCGTCCGGCAAGGTCGTCGAGACCCTCTCGCACCGGGTCGGCTTCCGCGAGTTCGCGCTCAAGGACGGCCTGATGCGCATCAACGGCAAGCCGGTCTCCTTCCGCGGCACCAACCGGCACGAGATGCACCCCGTCACCGGCTCGGCGCTCACCCGTGCGCAGATGATCGAGGACATCGAGATCATCAAGCGGCTCAACATCAACAGCGTCCGCACCTCGCACTACCCCAACAACCCGCTGTGGCTGGAACTCGCCGACGAGTACGGCCTGTACCTCGTCGACGAGACCAACCTCGAAACCCACGGCATCCGCGACAAGTTCCCCGGCAGCGGGCACCCCGAGTGGACCGAGGCGTGCGTGGTCCGCGCCCAGAACATGGTCCACCGCGACAAGAACCACGCCTCGGTGGTGATCTGGTCCCTCGGCAACGAGGCGGGCGGCGGCACGACGTTCAACGCCATGTACGACTGGATCCGCTCCTACGACCCCACCCGCGTCATCCAGTACGAGGGCGACGACCGCCCGGGCATCAGCGACATCCGCTCCGAGATGTACGACAGCCCGCAGCGGGTCGAGCAGCGCGCCAAGGACACCAGTGACACCCGGCCGTACGTGATGATCGAGTACTCGCACGGCATGGGGAACTCCAACGGCAACTTCAAGAAGTACTGGGACATCGTCCGCCGCTACGACGTCCTCCAGGGCGGCTGGATCTGGGACTTCGCCGACCAGGCCCTGAGCTGGCCGGTCCCGACCCGCAAGCTGCTGACCGAGTCCGGCCCGGGCGCACTGCGCGGCGAGGTCATCGCACCCGCCGCCGGCTTCGACCGCGCGAAGGGCGTCTCCGGCGGCACCGTCTTCCCCCGCGACGCCCGCCTGGACCTCACCGGCTCCCTCACGCTGGAGGCCTGGGTCACCCCGCACATGACCGGCGGCCATCAGCCCATCCTCGCCAAGGGCGACACCCAGTACGCCCTCAAACAGTCCGAGAGGAACCTGGAGTTCTTCATCCACGGCGGCGGCCAGTGGGTCACCGCGAGCTGGGCGCTGCCGGACGGCTGGACGGGCAAGGAGCACCACATCGCCGGTGTCTTCGACGCGGACGCCGGGACGCTCACCCTGTACGTCGACGGCCAGGCGCGCGGCACCCGGACCACCACCCGGCGCCCCAGCCCCAACACCGCGTCCCTGACGCTCGCCACCGACGTCGACAACCCGACCCGGGAGTTCAGCGGCACCATCCGGCGGGCCCGCGTGTACGCCCGCGCGCTGAGCGCCGCGGAGCTGGCCTCGGACAGCCGCGGCCCGGACGACGAGGGCGTGCGGTTCTGGTTCGACGCCGCGACCGTAGGCTTCACCGAGCAGCGCCCGCGCGACAAGACGTTCTACGCCTACGGCGGCGACTGGGGCGACAACCCCAACGACGGCGCCTTCGCCGGCGACGGCATCATCACGGCCGACCGCGGCCTCACGGGCAAGTCCGCCGAGGTCAAGCAGATCTACCAGGCCATCAACGCCGCCCCGGCCTCCGGAGGCCCCGGCGCCCTCACGCTCACCAACGAGTACCTCTTCACCAACCTCCGCGAGTTCGACGGCCGTTGGTCCCTCGTCGCCGACGGCAAGGTCGTCCAGCGCGGCCGGCTGACCCGCGACCAGCTGAATCTCGCGCCGCTGACCAGCAAGGACATCAAGGTGCCGGTGCGGCTGCCGGCGAAGCCCGAACCGGGCACGGAGTACTTCCTCCAGCTCTCCTTCACCACCAAGGAGCCCACCAAGTGGGCGAAGGCGGGCTTCGAGGTGGCCAAGCAGCAGCTCGCCCTCGACGCGGACAGCCCAGCCGTGACGCCCCTGCCGCTGCGCAGTGTCCCCGCCCTGCGGTACACCGACCGGGACGAGGACGTCACGGTCAGGGGCAAGGGCTTCTCGGTCACCGTCGACAAGAGCACCGGCACCATCACGTCGTACGAGGCGGGCGGCACCCGGCTCATCACCTCCGGCCCCGTCCCGAACTTCTGGCGGGCTCCCACCGACAACGACCGGGGCAACGGCCACCACACCCGCAACCAGACGTGGCGCGACGCCGGAGCGAAGCGGAAGGTGGCGGACGTACGGGTCCGGCCGCTGGACGACCGGGCCGTCGAGGTCACTGTCACCGGCACGCTGCCCACCAGCGCGCAGTCCACGTACAGCACCACGTACACGGTCTTCGGCAATGGCGAGATCAAGGTCGACAACACCCTGCACCCGGGAGCGTCGAACCTGCCGTACATCCCCGAGGTCGGCACCCTGCTGTTCCTGCCCCGCCGCCTGGACCGGCTGCACTACTACGGCCGGGGCCCGGAGGAGAACATGTGGGACCGCAACAACGCCACCGACGTCGGCCTGTACTCCGGCACCGTCTCCGGCCAGTGGACCTCCTACCTGCGTCCCCAGGAGAACGGCAACAAGACCGACGTCCGCTGGGCCGCGCTGACGGATGGCAGCGGACGCGGACTGCTCGTCTGCGGTGAGCCGCTGCTGGAGGTCAACGCCTCGCACTTCACCCCCGAGGACCTGTCGGTCGGGGCCCGCCACGACTACCAGCTCAACCCCAGGGACGCCGTTGTCCTCCGGGTCAACCACCGCCAGACGGGCGTGGGCGGCGACAACAGCTGGGGCGCCCACCCCCACGACGAGTTCAAGCTCTTCGCCAACCGCGACTACGCCTACACCTACCGGCTGCGTCCGCTGACGCGCGTGAGCGAGGCGATGGCGGCCTCGCGACGGGCGACGGCCACCGAATAGAAGAGGCGGCGGGACAGCGGCGCCGCCTCAGTCGGCGGCGTCGCTGATGCCCAGGCGCAGATGCTCCACGTGGTAGACGGCCTGGTCGAGCAGCTCGGCGACATGGTGGTCGTGCAGCGTGTAGACGACCGAACGGCCCCGCCGCTCGCCCACCACCAGGCCCAGATTGCGCAGCAGCCGCAGCTGGTGCGAGCAGGCCGACTGCTCCATGCCCACCTCGGCGGCCAACTCGGTGGCCGGCAGCGGGCCTTCCCGCAGCCGCGCCAGGATCAGCAAACGGGAGGGCGTGGACAGGGCCTGGAGCGTGGTGGCGACCTTCGTGACGTTGTCCGCGTCCAGGCGTACGCGCTCGGTGGCGTCCTGCGCGGGAATGACGGCTCCATGACCCATGACGTCATCGTACCGGTCGCACGCGAACACATGAATGAATCTTCATCTGTCTGGCTTCACCGGCCTCCGTCCGGCGCCGCCGCACGGACAGGTCGATGTCGGATTCTCGCCAGACCCGTCACGCCCGGTGCCCGATGCTGGACGCATGCAGATGGGGATGCACACCGACACCGAGCGCTGCGTACGCGCTGTCCAGTCCAAGGACGCGCGGTTCGACGGATGGTTCTTCACGGCCGTCCTGACGACCCGCATCTACTGCCGTCCCAGTTGCCCGGTCGTGCCGCCCAAGCCGGAGAACATGGTCTTCCACCCGAGCGCGGCGGCCTGCCAGCAGGCCGGGTTCCGGGCCTGCAAACGCTGCCGGCCCGACACCAGCCCCGGCTCCCCGGAGTGGAACCAGCGGGCCGACCTCGTGGCCCGCGCCATGCGGCTGATCGCCGACGGTGTCGTGGACCGCGAGGGCGTGCCCGGTCTCGCCGCCCGGCTCGGCTACAGCACCCGGCAGGTCGAGCGACAGCTGCTCGCCGAACTGGGCGCGGGTCCGCTCGCGCTCGCCCGCGCCCAGCGCGCCCAGACGGCCCGGCTGCTCATCGAGACGACGGCCCTGCCGATGGCGCAGATCGCCTTCGCCGCCGGCTTCGCCTCGATCCGCACCTTCAACGACACCGTCCGCGAGGTCTTCGCCCTCTCGCCGAGCGACCTGCGCGCCCGCACCCCGAAGCGGCAGGGCGCGAGCAGCCCCGGCGCGCTGTCCCTGCGGCTGCCGTTCCGCACCCCGCTCAACCCCGACAACCTCTTCGGCCACCTCGCCGCCACGGCCGTACCCGGCGTGGAGGAGTGGCGCGACGGCTCCTACCGGCGCACGCTGCGGCTGCCGTACGGCCACGGCATCGTGGCCCTGACTCCCACCCCCGACCACATCGCCTGCCGCCTCACCCTCAGCGACCTGCGTGATCTGACCGTCGCCATCAGCCGCTGCCGCCGTCTGCTCGACCTGGACGCCGACCCGGTGGCGATCGACGAGCAACTGCGCACGGACCCGGTCCTGGCACCGCTGGTCGACAAGGCGCCCGGCCGGCGTGTCCCGCGCACGGTGGACGAGGCGGAGTTCGCCGTCCGGGCCGTGCTCGGCCAGCAGGTCTCCACCGCCGCCGCCCGCACCCACGCGGCCCGCCTGGTCACCGCGCACGGCGAACCGGTCGACGACCCCGAGGGCGGACTCACGTACCTCTTCCCCGCCCCCGAGGCCCTCGCGGCGCTGGACCCGGGGACACTCGCGATGCCCCGCACCCGCCGCACGACCTTCACCACTCTGGTCCGCCACCTCGCCGACGGCGATCTCCACCTGGGCGTGGAGAGCGACTGGCCGCAGGTCCGTTCCCAGCTTCTCGCCCTGCCCGGCTTCGGCCCCTGGACGGCCGACGTCATCGCCATGCGCGCCCTCGGCGACCCCGACGCCTTCCTCCCCACCGACCTCGGCATCCGCCGCGCCGCCCAGGAACTCGGCCTGCCCTCCACCCCCGCCGCGCTCACCGCCCGCGCGGCGGCCTGGCGCCCCTGGCGGGCCTACGCGGTCCAGTACCTCTGGGCGACCGACAGCCACCCGATCAACTTCCTTCCGGTATAGGGACGTTCCATGAAGCACCACACCGTGACCGACAGCCCCTACGGCCCCCTCACCCTCGTCGCCGACGAGGGCGTCCTGTGCGGCCTCTACATGACCGACCAGCGCCACCGCCCGCCGCAGGAGACCTTCGGCCCCCGCGACGACACCCTGTTCGCACAGACGGAGGAACAGCTGAAGGCCTACTTCGCGGGCGAGCTCAAGGAGTTCACCGTCGAACTCCGCCTGACCGGCACGCCGTTCCAGCGCAGCGTCTGGGACCGACTGCGCCGCATCCCGTACGGCGAGACCCGCACCTACGGCGAACTCGCCGAGGCCCTCGGCACCCCGACCGCCTCGCGCGCGGTCGGCCTCGCCAACGGCCGCAACCCCGTCGGCATCATCGTCCCCTGCCACCGTGTGATCGGCGCGAACGGCGGCCTCACGGGATACGGGGGCGGGCTGGAGCGCAAGCAGCGTCTGCTGGACTTCGAGCGGGGGTCCGCGCTCTTCTGACTCTGCGGTTGGTCAAATTTGACTAGAGTGGGTCCATGCCGGAGAAGACCATCCCGATCCTGCCCTGCCGGACCCTCCCACCCGTTCTCGACTTCTACACCGCCCTCGGCTTCGAGGTGACGTACGAACAGCGCAGCCCCAACCCGTACGCGGTCGTGGAACGCGGCGGCATCGAGCTGCAGTTCTTCGCGATGAAGCACTACGAGCCCACCGGCTCGATCAGCACCTGCTACGTCATGACCGACGACGTCGACGGCCTCTACGAGGCGTTCCGCGCCGGGCTCAAGGCGGCGTACGGCAGGATCCCCACCCGCGGGCTGCCGCGGGTGGGGCCGCTCAAGGACATGGCGTACGGCGTGCGGCAGTTCCTCATGACCGATCCGGGCGGAAACTGCGTCCGCGTCGGACAGCGCACGGGCGAGACCGGACACCGTGAGCCCGCACCGCAGGAGACCTTCGCGCGGGCCCTGCACCACGCGTCCCTCCTGGCCGACTCCAAGGGGGACGCGGCGGGCGCCGCGAAGGTCGTCGACCGTGTCCTGCGCCTGACGGACGAGACACCGTCGCCCGTGCAGCTGCTTCAGCTCCTCGTCCTCCGCGCGGACATCGCGGGACGACTCGGCGACGAGGACGCGGCGGCGACCGCCCTCGCCCGGGCCGCCGCGCTCCGCCTCACCGACGCCGAGCGCGACCTGGGCCGTGACGCGCTCACGCGCCTGGAGGATCTGCGAGCCGCGCCTCGGCCGTGAGACCGCGCAACAGCTCCGGCAGCGCCGTGCCGATGGGTTCGCGGACGATCTCGTCGGCACGGTCGTCGTAGGGAGTCGGCTCGGCGTTGACGATGATCAGCCGGGCGCCGTGGTCGGCGGCGACACCGGCGAGCCCCGCGGCGGGCTGGACCTGGAGGCTCGTGCCGACGGCGACGAACACCTCGCAGGCCTTGCTGACGGCGACCGCCTCGCCCAGGACGACGGGGTCGAGCCGCTCGCCGAACATCACCGTCGCCGACTTCAGCACGCCGCCGCACTCCAGGCATGGCGGGTCGTCCTCCCCGGCCTCGACCCGTGCGAGCGCGTCCTCCATGGGGCCGCGGGCGTGGCAGCCGGTGCACACGAAACTCCGTGCCGTGCCGTGCAGTTCGAGGACCTTGCGAGCGGGCATCCCGGCGAGCTGGTGCAGCCCGTCCACGTTCTGCGTGATCACCCGGACGGGCACCCCGGACCGCTCCAGTTCGGCCACCGCCCGGTGCGCGGCGTTGGGCTCCGCCTGAAGTGTCCGGTTCTTGCGCCGCATCTGCCAGGAGCGGCGGCGGATCTCCGGGGCGTCCATGTAGTACTCGTACGTGACGAGCTTCTCGGCCTCCGGATCCCGCCGCCAGAGTCCGTTCGGCCCGCGGTAGTCCGGGATCCCGGAGTCCGTGCTGATACCGGCACCGGTGAGGAGCGCGACGAGGGGCTTGGCCATGTCACCGAGGGTAGGCCGGGCCGTACGACAGCGGCGAGCGGATATCGCGGAGCGGCCCGGGCCCGGTGGGGCCGTCAGTTCACCCGGTGCCCGTTCTCCAGCTCCGCCGTGCCCGAGCCGTCCGCCAGGGCGTCCAGGGCGGCCAGGACACGGCGGCCGAGGGCGCCCGGCAGATACTCGGTCAGCTCCTCGCGCGGGACCAGCCGCCAGGACAGCAGTTCCTCCTCCTGCAGGCGGATCGCCTTGAGCTCGTCCTCGCCGAGCACCCCGCCGTCGTACAGATACGCCACCAGCGGGGGACGGTCCGTGCCGTGCACCCAGTCCACCGCCAGCAGCCGGCCGAGCTCACGGTCCAGCCCGATCTCCTCGGCCGTCTCGCGCCGGGCGCCCTGCCGCGGGGTCTCGCCGTCGTCGGACTCGATCGTGCCGCCGGGCAGCGCCCAGCCCTCCCGGTAGTTGGGCTCGACGAGCAGCACCCGGCCCTCGCCGTCCCGGAACAGCGCGGCGGCGCCGGCCAGGATGCGGGGCAGGGACGCGATGTAGGCGGCGAAGTCAGAAGAGGTCGTCATTGGGGCAGGGTAACCACCCGATACGGCTCAGCCGCAGGGGAAGACGTGACCGGCCTCAGACCTCCTGCTCCGCCAGTCGCAGTGTCCGCTCCGCCAGCTCGCTGATCCGCACCCCGTCGAAGCCGAACACCGCGCTGCGGACCGTGTCCTCCAGCGGCACCGTCCACTGGTCCGGGATGGCCGCGCCCCCGCCGAACACACCCGCCACCGAACCCGCCGTCGCGCCGTTGGAGTCGGTGTCCAGGCCGCCGCGGACGGTCAGGGTGATGGTGCGGGTGAAGTCGCCGTCGCCGTAGAGCAGGCCGGCGGTGAGGACGGCGGCGTTCGGGACGGTGTGGATCCAGCCCATCCCGGCGGTCTCCTCGGTGACCGTGGTGAGCGTGTCCTCCCAGGACATCCGGGTGTCGTGCAGGGAGGCGACCCGGCGCACCGTGCGGGCCAGGCGGCTGCTCGCCGGGATCACGGCCAGGGCCTCGTCGACCGCGTGCCGCACCGTGGGTGCCGTGAACGCCGCGGCGATCAGCGCCGCCGCCCACATCGCCCCGTACACGCCGTTGCCGGTGTGCGACAGCACCGCGTCCCGCCGGGCCAGCGAGGCGGCCCGGCGCGGCACGCCCGGACAGGTCCAGCCGTAGATGTCGGCCCTGATCAGCGCCCCGATCCACTCCTGGTACGGATTGTCGTACGTCGCCGTCAGCGGCGGCTTGAGCCCGTTTGCCAGGTTGCGGTACGCGGCCCGCTCGGCGGTGAACGTCTGCAGGTACGGCAGCCGCAGCAGCCACAGGTCCCCGACCTGCTCGGTGCTGAAGCCGAAGCCGTGGGTCTCCAGCAGGTCCAGGCCGAGGATCGCGTAGTCGACGTCGTCGTCACGGCAGCTGCCGTGGATGCGTCCGCGGACGCACTGTCGCCATTCGGGCCGCAGCTCGAACCCGTCACTCTCGGTGATCGGCTCGGGCAGGTAGTCGGTCAGCGGCAGTGCGGCGGCCTGCCGCAGGTAGCGGTCGATGCGGTCGCGCGTCCAGACCTCGCCCTGCTCGACCGGTTTGCCGAGCATGTTGCCCGCGATGCGGCCCTGCCAGCCGCCGAGGACGCGGTTTGCCAGGTCTGTCTCGGTGCGTGCGGGGGTCATGGTTGAGGTCTACCCGTTTTGGAAGGGTGCCTTAGGGAGATGACCCCCGGGTCCACGAGATGGGCACGGGCTGACGACGGGGACGTCCTCCGGTTAAGGTCGCAGCGGCGCGACTGGCCTTGACGTGCGTGAGGGCCCGGAGAGCAAGGGGAGTGCAAGTGGCGGACGCTGCAGTGAGCGACACCCGTAAGACCCAGCGGCGGGTGCTCGTCGCCGCGGACAAGTTCAAGGGGTCGCTGACGGCCGTGGAGGTCGCCGAGCGGGTGACGGCCGGGCTGCGCCGGGTCGTACCGGACCTCGAGGTCGAGGCGCTGCCCGTGGCCGACGGCGGCGACGGAACAGTGGCCGCGGCGGTCGCGGCCGGGTTCGAGCGCCGGGAGGTACGGGTCGCCGGTCCGCTCGGCGACGAGGTGACGGCGGCGTTCGCGCTGCGCGAGGGCACCGCGGTCGTGGAGATGGCCGAGGCGAGCGGACTCCAGCGGCTGCCCGCCGGCGTCTTCGCACCGCTCACGGCGTCCACGTACGGCTCCGGCGAGCTGCTGCGGGCCGCGCTGGACGCGGGTGCCCGCACGATCGTCTTCGGCGTCGGCGGCAGCGCCACCACGGACGGCGGTGCCGGGATGCTGTCCGCGCTGGGCGCGCGCTTCCTGGACCCGCACGGCGAGCCGGTGTCCCCGGGCGGCGGCGGCCTCCCCGATCTGGCCACGGCCGACCTGTCGGGCCTCGACCCGCGCCTCACCGAGATCGAACTGGTCCTCGCCAGCGACGTCGACAACCCGCTGACCGGCCCGAAGGGCGCGCCCGCGGTCTACGGCCCGCAGAAGGGCGCCTCGCCGGACGACGTGGCGACCCTGGACGCCGCCCTCGCGCACTTCGCGAAGGTGCTGGAGGAGTCGGCCGGACCGAAGGCCGCCCACTACGCCGCCTCACCGGGCGCGGGCGCGGCGGGCGGCATCGGCTACGGCGCCCTGCTCCTCGGCGCCCGCTTCCGCCCCGGCATCGAGGTCATGCTCGACGTCCTGGGCTTCGCACCCGCCCTGGACCGCGCCGACCTGGTGATCACCGGCGAGGGCTCCCTCGACCAGCAGACCCTCCACGGCAAGGCCCCGGCGGGCGTCGCCGCGGCGGCCCGTGCGGCCGACAAGGACGTCGTCGCGGTCTGCGGCCGCCTCGCCCTCCCCTCGGAGGCCCTGGGCCACGCGGGCATCCGTCGCGCGTACGCCTTGTCGGCGCTCGAACCGGACCCGGCGAAGTCCATGGCCCAGGCGGGTCCTCTCCTGGAACGCGTGGCGGAGTCGATCGCGCGGGACTTCCTGACCTGACCGTCGGCGGGCGCAGCCCCGGAGGCTGCTGTCCCACACCACTCGAGGGTGAGGCCCGGATGCGAAGAGCATCCGGGAGTCCGGAGCGCATACGGACCGCGATGCCGGCGCAGTGGCGGATCAAGGGACGGAAAACCCGAGGGGCCCGGACCGAATCACGATTCGGTCCGGGCCCCTCGGGAATGTAAGCGGAGCTACGGGACCTGCGCCGCCCGCGCCTCGCGGCTCTCGCGCCGGTTGTCACGGAAGGTGTTCACCCGGCGCGCCGTGGCGAACAGCGGGATGGTCGCCGCCATCACGATCTGCAGCGCGCAGCCCGTCTGCAGCAGTACCTGGCCGCCCGGCGCGTCGAACGCCCAGGCAGCCAGCATGCCCATGGCCGACACGATCCAGCCGAGCATCGCCACCGCGAGGATGCCCCGCGGCTTCGGGTACTCGACCCGGCTCACCATCAGCCACGCGGTACCGACGACCGCCAGCAGTGTCGCCTCGAACGGCAGCTCGAGCAGCACGATCGAGACGACCGTGAGTGCACCGAACGGCGAGGGCATGCCCTGGAACGTGCCGTCCTTCACGGTGACGCACGAGAAGCGGGCAAGCCGCAGCACCACCGCCAACAGCACAACGATCGCGCCCACCGCCGCGACCCGCTCATGCGCGTCTCGCGCGACCATGCCGTACACGAGCACGAAGTACGCGGGCGCCAGACCGAAGCTGATCAGATCGGAGAGGTTGTCCAGCTCCGCACCCATCGGCGACGACCGCAGCTTGCGGGCGACGAGGCCGTCGAACAGGTCGAAGACAGCCGCGCACAGCATCAGTATCACGGCCGTGGCCGCGCTGTTGCGGGCCATGCCCAGATCGTCACCGGACAGGTGCGGGATGAGGATGCCGGTGGTCGTGAAGTACACCGCCATGAAGCCGCACGTGGCGTTGCCGAGCGTCAGGGTGTCCGCTATCGAGAGGCGAAGAGAGAGGGGCATCTCCTCTTCTTCGTCCACCTCGTCGGCCTCCGGGACCCAGCCGGCCTTGGTGTCAGGATCAATCACGGTCAATGCGAGTCACCCCAGCCACGGTCTTCTGCCCCACCTCGACCGCGACCTCCACACCCTCGGGCAGGTAGAGGTCGACACGCGAGCCGAAGCGGATCAGGCCGATCCGCTCGCCCTGCTCGACCTTCGTGCCCTGGGGCACGTAGGGAACGATGCGGCGGGCGACCGCGCCTGCGATCTGGATCATCTCGATGTCACCGAGCTCGGTGTCGAAGTGCCAGACGACGCGCTCGTTGTTCTCGCTCTCCTTGTTGAAGGCGGGAACGAAGCCACCGGGCACGTGCTCGACCGACGTCACCGTGCCGGCCAGCGGCGCGCGGTTGACGTGGACGTTGAGCGGGCTCATGAAGATCGCGACGCGGGTGCGGCCGTCCTTCCACGGCATGATGCTCTGCACCACACCGTCGGCGGGCGAGATGACCCGGCCCTGGGTGATCTCGCGCTCGGGGTCGCGGAAGAACCACAGCATTCCCGCCGCGAGCGCGGTGGCGGGAACGGCGACGGCCTTGGCGGCGCCGGAGCGACGGGCACGGGCCAGGCTGAGGGCAGCGGTGGCGACGGTCGGAAGGAGCCACGGCGATGCTCCGCGCGCGAGGCGTACGCCGGCCCGGCTGTCGCGAGGTGCAGAGGTTTGGCTGTGGGGCATGGATGACCTTCGTAGCGGATGATGCCGCACTCTGACGGGGGACGGCGGCTTTCCGGCGATCGTAGCGGCTCGGGGCCCTAACTGGGTAAGCCAGGCAGCCGAGTCGGCGGCCGAGGAGTGCTGACGGGGTGTGACCTTCTTCTCCAAGAAAACACCCCGTATCCGGACATCTAGCCCTGGAATCGATACTCTTCGAGCAGCCGCCTGCCGATGATCATTTTCTGGATCTCGGCGGTACCTTCACCGATCAGCAGCATCGGTGCCTCACGGTAGAGGCGCTCGATCTCGTACTCCTTGGAGAAGCCGTAGCCGCCGTGGATCCGGAAGGAGTCCTCCACGACCTCCTTGCAGTACTCGGAGGCGAGGTACTTCGCCATCCCAGCCTCGAGGTCGTTTCGCTCCCCGGAGTCCTTTTTGCGAGCTGCGTTCACCATCATCGCATGCGCGGCCTCGACCTTGGTAGCCATCTCGGCCAGCTTGAACTGGATCGCCTGGTGCTGGGCGATCGGCTTCCCGAAGGTGTGCCGCTGCTGCGCGTACTGGACGCCCAGTTCGAACGCACGCTGAGCGACGCCACAGCCACGCGCCGCCACGTTCACGCGGCCGACCTCGACGCCGTCCATCATCTGGTAGAAACCACGGCCGGTGACGCCGCCGAGCACACGATCCGCAGGAATCCGCAGGCCATCCATGATGAGCTCGGTGGTGTCGACGCCCTTGTACCCCATCTTGTCGATCTTGCCGGGGATGGTGAGGCCGGGGCGGACCTCGCCGAAACCCGGCTCCTTCTCGACCAGGAAGGTCGTCATCGACTTGTGGGGCGCGGTGCCCTCGGGGTGACCTTCGTCACTTCGGACCAGAACGGCCACCAATGACGACGTACCGCCGTTGGTCAGCCACATCTTCTGGCCGTTCAGGACGTACTCGTCACCGTCCTTCACCGCCTTGGAGGTGATGGCCGACACGTCCGAGCCGAGGCCCGGCTCCGACATCGAGAAGGCGCCCCGGATGTCGCCGGCGGCCATCCTCGGCAGGAAGTGGTCCTTCTGCTCCTGCGTGCCGTGCTGTTTGAGCATGTACGCCACGATGAAGTGCGTGTTGATGATGCCGGACACCGACATCCAGCCGCGGGCGATCTCCTCCACGCACAGCGCGTACGTCAGGAGCGACTCGCCCAGACCCCCGTACTCCTCGGGGATCATCAGGCCGAACAGGCCCAACTCCTTCAGCCCGTCGACGATCTGCTGGGGGTACTCGTCGCGGTGCTCCAGCTCGGTCGCGACCGGGATGATCTCCTTGTCCACGAAGTCGCGGACGGTGGACAGGATCTCCTGCTGGATGTCCGTCAGACCGGCGGTCTGGGCGAGTCGCGCCATGGCTACTTCTCCTGCTCCTTGAGCTCGGGGCGGCCCGGCTGCTCGCCGCCGCGCTCCTTGATGTACGTCTCGGTCGGCACCATGACCTTGCGGCGGAACACGCAGACCAGCGTGCCGTCCTGTTTGTAGCCCTTGGTCTCCACGTGCACGATGCCGCGGTCGTTCTTCGACTTCGACGGCCACTTGTCGAGCACGGTCGTCTGGCCGTAGATGGTGTCGCCGTGGAAGGTCGGCGCCACGTGCTTGAGCGACTCGATCTCCAGGTTGGCGATCGCCTTGCCGGAGATGTCCGGTACGGACATGCCGAGCAGCAGCGAGTAGATGTAGTTGCCCACGACGACGTTCTTGCCGAAGTCCGTCGTCTTCTCCGCATAGTTCGTGTCCATGTGGAGGGGGTGGTGGTTCATCGTGAGGAGACAGAACAGGTGGTCGTCGTACTCCGTGACCGTCTTGCCCGGCCAGTGCTTGTACGTCGCCCCGACCTCGAACTCCTCGTAGGTGCGTCCGAACTGCATCGCGCTCAGCCCTCCGGGATCTCGAACTTGCTGGTGCGCTGCATGCCGGCCGCGCGGCCCTTGCCGGAGATGACCAGGGCCATCTTGCGGCTGGCCTCGTCGATCATCTCGTCGCCGAGCATCGCCGAGCCCTTCTTGCCGCCCGCCTCGGACGTGTAGTAGTCGTACGCGTCCAGGATCAGCTCGGCGTGGTCGTAGTCCTCCTGGGACGGCGAGAAGATCTCGTTGGACGCCTCGACCTGGCCCGGGTGCAGCACCCACTTGCCGTCGAAGCCGAGCGCGGCGGCGCGCTGGGCGACCTCGCGGTAGCCGTCGATGTTGCGGATCTGCAGGTAGGGGCCGTCGATCGCCTGGAGGTTGTTGGCGCGGGCGGCCATCAGGATCTTCATCAGGATGTAGTGGTAGGCGTCCGCCGGGTAGCCGGGCGGCTGCTCGCCCACCACCAGCGACTTCATGTTGATGGACGCCATGAAGTCGGCCGGGCCGAAGATGATCGTCTCGACGCGCTGGGAGGCCGTCGCGATCTCGTTGACGTTGTTCAGGCCCTGGGCGTTCTCGATCTGCGCCTCGATGCCGATCTTGCCGACCTCGAAGCCCATCGTCTTCTCGATCTGGGTGAGGAGGAGGTCGAGGGCGACGATCTGCTCGGCCGTCTGCACCTTCGGCAGCATGATGCAGTCGAGGTTCTGGCCGGCGCCCTCGACGACCGTGACGACATCGCGGTACGTCCACTCGGTCGTCCAGTCGTTGACGCGCACGACCCGCGTCTTGCCCGTCCAGTCGCCCTCGTTGAGGAACTTCACGATGGTGTGCCGCGCCTCGGGCTTGGCGAGCGGGGCGCACGCGTCCTCCAGGTCGAGGAAGACCTGGTCGGCCGGGAGGCCCTGGGCCTTCTCCAGGAAGCGCGGGTTCGAGCCCGGTACCGCCAGGCAGGAACGCCGGGGGCGAAGGCGGTTGACCTGCGGAGCAGGGCTGGTCATGCGGGGACCTCCAGGGGGTCGAGCTTGTTCGCTTTCCGGATCTCGTCGACGATGCGGCCGATGATTCCGGTGATGTCGAAGTCCTTCGGGGTGAAGACCGCGGCCACTCCGGCTGCCCTGAGCTGCTCGGCATCACCGTTCGGGATGATGCCACCGGCGATCACCGGTATATCTGTGGCACCCGCCACACGGAGCCGTTCGAGCACGTCCGGCACCAGCTGGGCGTGCGAGCCGGACAGGATGGACAGGCCGACCGCGTGCACGTCCTCGGCGAGGGCGGCGTCCACGATCTGCTCGGGCGTCAGCCGGATGCCCTGGTAGACCACCTCGAAGCCGGCGTCACGCGCGCGTACGGCGATCTGCTCGGCACCGTTGGAGTGCCCGTCCAGGCCCGGCTTGCCGACCAGGAAGCGCAGCTTGCCCACGCCCAGCTCCCTGGCCGTCAGGTCCACCTTGCGGCGGACCCGGTGCAGTGTGCTGCCCTCCTCGACGGGGACGGCCACCGGCGCCGAGGAGACACCCGTGGGCGCCCGGAACTCGCCGAACACCTCGCGCAGGGCCCCGGCCCACTCGCCGGTCGTGACCCCGGCGCGGGCGCACTCCAGGGTGGCCTCCATGAGGTTCTCGGTGCCCCGGGCGGCCTCCTTCAGCCGCTCCAGCGCCTTGCAGGGCCGCGGGTGGTTGAAGGGCGGCTGGTAGCGGCTGTCGCGCCACTGCTGGAGCGAGGCGATGACGCGGGCCTCGACCTCCGGGTCGACCGTCTGGATCGCGGTGTCCAGGTCGGCGGTCAGCGGGTTCGGCTCGGTGCCCTCGAAGGCGTTGACACCGATGATCTTCTCCTGGCCGGACTCGATCCGGCCCCGGCGTTCCGCGTGCGAGGCGACCAGCTGCGACTTGAGGTAGCCGGACTCGACGGCCGCCATCGCGCCGCCCATCTCCTGGATGCGGTCGATCTCCGCGAACGCGGCCTCGACCAGCTCCTCCACCTTCGCCTCGATCACTTTCGAGCCCTCGAAGATGTCGTCGTACTCCAGCAGATCGCTCTCGTACGCCAGCACCTGCTGGATGCGTAGCGACCACTGCTGGTCCCAGGGGCGGGGCAGGCCGAGGGCCTCGTTCCAGGCGGGGAGCTGCACGGCACGCGCGCGTGCGTCCTTGGAGAGGGTCACGGCCAGCATCTCCAGGACGATCCGCTGGACGTTGTTCTCCGGCTGCGCCTCCGTCAGGCCCAGGGAGTTGACCTGGACGCCGTAGCGGAAGCGGCGGTGCTTGGGGTCCTCGATGCCGTACCGCTCGCGGGTGATCCTGTCCCAGATGCGGCCGAAGGCGCGCATCTTGCACATCTCCTCGATGAAGCGGACGCCCGCGTTCACGAAGAAGGAGATCCGGCCGACGACATCGCCCATGCGCTCCTGCGGAACCTGCCCCGAATCGCGCACGGCGTCGAGAACGGCGATCGCGGTGGACATCGCGTACGCGATCTCCTGGACCGGCGTGGCGCCCGCCTCCTGCAGGTGGTAGCTGCAGATGTTGATCGGGTTCCACTTCGGGATGTGGGAGACCGTGTACGCGATCATGTCCGTCGTCAGCCGGAGCGAGGGCCCGGGCGGGAAGACGTGCGTGCCGCGGGACAGGTACTCCTTGACGATGTCGTTCTGGGTCGTGCCCTGGAGCTTGGTGATGTCCGCGCCCTGCTCCTCGGCGACGACCTGGTAGAGCGCCAGCAGCCACATGGCCGTGGCGTTGATGGTCATCGAGGTGTTCATCTGCTCCAGGGGGATGTCCTGGAACAGCCGGCGCATGTCACCGACGTGCCCGATCGGCACGCCGACCCGGCCGACCTCGCCACGGGCGAGGATGTGGTCGGAGTCGTAGCCGGTCTGCGTCGGCAGGTCGAACGCCACCGACAGACCCGTCTGGCCCTTGGCGAGGTTGCGCCGGTACAGCTCGTTGGACGCCTCGGCCGTGGAGTGACCGGCGTAGGTCCGCATGAGCCACGGACGGTCCTTCTGACGCTCTGTCATCCAGCAGCCCTCAGATGTTCCGGAAGCGGTTGATGGCGTCGATGTGCTGGGCGCGCTTGGCGTGGTCGCGCACGCCCGCGCCCTCCTCGGGGGCCATGCAGAGCACGCCGACCTTGCCCTGGTGGAGGTTGCGGTGCACGTCGTAGGCGGCCTGGCCGGTGTCCTCCAGGGAGTACACCTTGGACAGGGTGGGGTGGATCTTGCCCTTCGCGATGAGCCGGTTGGCCTCCCAGGCCTCGCGGTAGTTGGCGAAGTGCGAGCCGATGATCCGCTTCAGCGACATCCACAGGTAGCGGTTGTCGTACTCGTGCATGTAGCCCGAGGTCGAGGCGCAGGTGGTGATGGTGCCGCCCTTGCGGGTGACGAAGACGCTCGCGCCGAAGGTCTCGCGGCCGGGGTGCTCGAAGACGATGTCGATGTCCTCCCCGCCGGTGAGCTCGCGGATGCGCTTGCCGAAGCGCTTCCACTCCTTCGGGTCCTGGGTGTGCTCGTCCTTCCAGAACTTGTAACCCTCGGCGGTGCGGTCGATGATCGCCTCGGCGCCCATCGAGCGGCAGATCTCCGCCTTCTGCGGCGAGGACACGACACAGATCGGGTTGGCGCCGCCGGCCAGCGCGAACTGGGTGGCGTACGAGCCGAGTCCGCCGCTCGCGCCCCAGATGAGCACGTTGTCGCCCTGCTTCATGCCGGCGCCGTTGCGGGAGACCAGCTGCCGGTAGGCGGTGGAGTTGACCAGGCCCGGGGCGGCGGCCTCCTCCCAGCTCAGGTGGTCCGGCTTGGGCATCAGCTGGTTGGACTTGACCAGCGCGATCTCGGCGAGGCCGCCGAAGTTGGTCTCGAAGCCCCAGATGCGCTGCTCGGGGTCGAGCATCGTGTCGTTGTGGCCGTCGCTGGACTCCAGCTCGACGGACAGGCAGTGCGCGACGACCTCGTCGCCGGGCCGCCAGGCGTTGACGCCCGGGCCGGTGCGCAGGACGACGCCCGCGAGGTCGGAGCCGATGATGTGGTACGGCAGGTCGTGGCGCTTGGCCAGCTCGCTGGTGCGGCCGTAGCGCTCCAGGAAGCCGAACGTGGACAGCGGCTCGAAGATCGACGTCCACACCGAGTTGTAGTTGACCGAGGAGGCCATGACGGCCACCAGGGCCTCGCCCGGGCCGAGCTCGGGCAGCGGCACCTCGTCCAGGTGAATCGACTTGCGGGGGTCCTTGTCGCGCGTGGCGAGCCCGGCGAACATCTCCGTCTCGTCCTTGTGCACGGTGATCGCGCGGTACGACTCGGGGAGCGGGAGGGCGGCGAAGTCCTCCGACGTGGAGTCGGGCGACTGGATCGCGGCCAGGATGTCCTTCACGGTCACGGTGTTGCCTCCGGCGGTGAGCGCCCTGAGGGAGGGGCGCTGACGGTTACGTCGGTGCTGCTGAGGGTCGAGGGTGTGCCGTCGGTTCGGCGGTGGTGCTGTTCGGCAGCGCTGTTGGCGCGGGAGGTTGCCTGTGACGCAGGCGTCCGGACGGGCAGGCGCTGGGCTTGCTGGGACATCGCCCGGACCTCTTCAACGTATGACACCGCGTGTCACCTCGCAAGGCACTGAGTGCCAGAACTTGCTCTCAGATGAAATCTTTACGTAACAAATGAGCGATGATCGATCGAACGGGGTCGTCACGGGTCTGCAAAACGGCCCCTGACATGCCAAAACGGCCACCCCGAAGGGTGGCCGTCATCACACGGGCGAAGGGGGCTCAGCGCTCCTTGAGCGCCTGCTCGATCGTCCGCATGACCTCGTCCAGCGGGGCGTCGGTGCGGGCGACGGTCACCAGCACCTCGCCCTGCGCAGAGGCCGTCGCCGCGGTCGGCTGCGAGTCCGTGGCGCGCCCGGCCCCGATGCCCGTGCCGAACGTCCTGCGCACGATCGCGAAGGCGTGGTCCAGCTGCGCCTCGACGTCTCCCTGTCCGCCCGCCCGCAGCCAGCGCCGCAGGACGTGGTTGTGGGCGGTGACCACGGCGGACGCGGCGACCTCCGCCAGCAGCGGGTCGTCGTTGGCGTCGTCGGCGTGCGCGCGCTCGTCGAAGTGGCCGAGGAGATAGCGGGTGAACAGGCGCTCGTAGCGGGCCACCGACGCGATCTCCGCCTCGCGCAGCGTGGGCACCTCGCGCGTCAGCTTGTAGCGGGCCACCGAGATCTCCGGCCGGGCCGCGTACATCTTCATGACTTCCTTGATGCCGCGGCACACCGTGTCGAGCGGATGCTCGTGCGCGGGCGCGGCGTTGAGCACCGCCTCGGCGCGGATCAGGGTGTCGTCGTGGTCTGGGAAGATCGCCTCTTCCTTGGAGCGGAAGTGGCGGAAGAACGTGCGCCGGGCGACCCCGGCCTGGGCCGCGATCTCGTCGACGGTGGTCGCCTCGTACCCCTTGGTCGCGAACAGCTCCATCGCGGCTGCCGCCAGTTCCCGGCGCATCTTGAGCCGCTGGGCGGCGGCGCGAGAGCCTGCGGCACTTTCCGGCGCGTCGGTCGTAGCTGGTGTACGTGAGGACTTGGCGGGCTGGGACATGCCCCGAACGTACTGCATGTGCGCAGCTCGCTGCGCATGACCTGGTTCTCCGCCGCCGCCCGAGGACGGGGGGAACCGGTCCGGGCCGAGCAGGCCGCCCCACCTGGCGCCGGACCGGAACCAGTCACCGGGCCCCTCAGCGCTTGGCATATTCGCGGAAGCCACGGCCCGTCTTGCGGCCGAGGCAGCCCGCGGCCACCAGGTGCTCCAGGAGCGGTGCCGGGGCGAGCCCCGGGTCGCGGAACTCGCGGTGCAGGACCTTCTCGATGGCGAGCGAGACATCGAGCCCGACGACGTCCAGCAGCTCGAACGGGCCCATCGGATAGCCGCCGCCCAGCTTCATCGCCGCGTCGATGTCGTCGAGCGAGGCGTAGTGCTCCTGCACCATCTTGATCGCGTTGTTGAGGTACGGGAACAGCAGCGCGTTCACGATGAAGCCCGCACGGTCCCCGCAGTCGACCGGGTGCTTCCTGATCCGGCCGCAGACCTCACGGATCGTCGCGTGGACGTCGTCGGCGGTCAGCACCGTACGGACGACCTCGACCAGCTTCATGGCCGGCGCCGGGTTGAAGAAGTGCATGCCGATCACGTCCTGCGGGCGCGAGGTGGCCCGGGCGCAGGCGACGACCGGCAGGGACGAGGTGGTGGTGGCCAGGACCGCGCCCGGCTTGCAGACCTTGTCCAGCGCGGCGAACAGCTGCTGCTTGACCTCCAGGTCCTCGGCGACGGCCTCCACGGCCAGGTCGACGTCGGCGAAGTCGTCGTAGGTGCCCGTCGGCGTGATGCGGTCCAGGGTCTGCGCGGCGGCCTCGGCGGTCATCCGGCCCTTGTCGACCGAGCGGGACAGGGACTTGCCGATCCGGGCCTTCGCGGCCTGGGCCTTCTCCTCGCTGCGGGCCGCGAGGACGACCTCGTACCCGGCCTTGGCGAAGACCTCGGCGATACCGGAGGCCATGGTGCCCGAGCCCGCGACACCGACCGAACGGACCTCCCGGCCCGCGACGAGGTCGCCGCCCTCCAGCGGGGTCAGCGCGTCCCGCACGACGGTGCCGCTGTCCGGCGCCTCGTACGTGTAGAACCCGCGTCCCGCCTTGCGGCCGGTCAGGCCCGCCTCGCTGAGCTGCTTGAGGATCGGCGCCGGTGCGTGCAGCCGGTCGCGGGACGCGGCGTACATCGCCTCCAGGACCGTGCGCGCGGTGTCGACCCCGATCAGGTCGAGCAGCGCCAGCGGGCCCATCGGCAGGCCGCAGCCCAGCCGCATCGCGGCGTCGATGTCCTCACGGGAGGCGTACTTCGCCTCGTACATCGCGGCGGCCTGGTTGAGGTAGCCGAACAGCAGGCCGTCGGCGACGAACCCGGGGCGGTCGCCGACGGCGACCGGCTCCTTGCCCAGGTCGAGGGCGAGATCGGTGACCGCCGTGACGGCCGCCGGCGCGGTCAGCACCGAGGAGACGACCTCGACCAGCCGCATCGCCGGGGCCGGGTTGAAGAAGTGCAGGCCCAGCACCCGCTCCGGACGGGCCGAGTCGGCGGCGAGCCGGGTGACGGACAGGGCGTTGGTGCCGGTCGCCAGGATCGTCTCGGGCCGCACGATCCCGTCCAGTTCCCGGAAGACCTGCTGCTTGATCTCGTACGACTCCGGAACCACCTCGATGACCAGGTCGGCGTCGGCCGCTGCCCGCAGGTCGGTGGAGGTACGGACGCGGTCCAGGATCTGCGCGCGGTCCTGCTCGGTCAGCCGCCCGCGCTCGAGGCCACGGGCGGTGGAGGACTCCAGGGCGGCGACGCACTTCGCCGCCTGGGCCTCGCTGATGTCGATGCCGACGACCTCGCGGCCGACCTTGGCGAGGACCTCGGCGATGCCGGTGCCCATCGTGCCGAGGCCGACGACTGCGATGGTGCGCAGCGGGGACAGGGACGGGTCGGAAAGGGGAGTGGCCATCGCGGGACTCCAGGAATGAGGGTGACGACGGGGAACGCGCCCGGGTGCGCCGAAGACGGACCGGCGAAGAGCCGGACCCCGGGCGCGCACCGGGTGCGTGAGGAATGCGGGTGTTGGCCGGGCTGCGAGCGCACACGCCCGGTGCCGTCGGGCCGGGCGTGCACACGCCCGGTGAACGGCGGTTCCGACCGGCCCTGTCCCGGGGCCGAGCCGTACTGCGGTACCTGATGTACCGAACCGACTGCTCTCACGACGGCCGCGTCACCAGACCGCCGCGAGGAGATGCGAGTGGGTAACTCGCTCGTCTGAGCTTAACTCGCGGGTAACGAGCACGCCAGCCCTCGTGTTTGTGATGTACGTCCCGAGCAGCTCACGACGCCTCTAATCTCTCAGTCATGGACGAAGAGTTGCGATCACTCACGGAGCGCTTACGGCAGGAGTCAGGGGCGTCGCCCGCCTTCGAGCGGCTCGTGGCGACCGACGACCTCGACGCCCTGGCCGCGGTGCTGACCGAACCCGGTCAGCCGTTGTGGGCGAGGGAGCTGGCCGCCTTCCGGCTGGGACTGGCCGGGGACCGGCGGGCCTTCGAGTCCCTCGTGCTGCTGCTCAACCACCGTGATCCGCCGCGCTGCGCCTGCTCCGCCCACGCCCTCGCCCGCCTCGGCGACCCGCGCACCGCCCGCGCGGCCGCCGCCCTCGCCACCAACGAACTGCGTGTCGCCTACGCCCTGCACCCGGTCCGGCTCCTGGTCGAACTGCGCGCCCCGGAGGCCGTGCCC
This sequence comes from Streptomyces sp. NPDC050164, assembly GCF_044459945.1. Lineage (NCBI taxonomy): Bacteria > Bacillati > Actinomycetota > Actinomycetes > Kitasatosporales > Streptomycetaceae > Streptomyces > Streptomyces sp. NPDC050164. The sequence continues at coordinate 137,275 of NZ_JBITJK010000014.1, read as the reverse complement.
GCCCTGATCACCACTCTCCGGCGACGGCTGCGCCCGCACGACCCGTACCGCCGCGTGGCCCTCGCCTGCGTGGACGGGCTCGGCACGCTGGGCGACGCCCGGGCCGGGCCCGTACTGAACGAGGCCCTGGCGCATCCGGCGCTGGCGGAGGCGGCGGTGCGGGCGCTGGGGCGGATTCCCGAGCAGAGGTGAGATCAGCGGGGGAGCGCCTTGGCGTACCGCACCTCGGGCACCGCGACCCCGTCCACCTCGAAGGGCTCCTCGGCGCCATCCGCCCGGAAACCGGCCCGTTCGTAGAAGCGGCGGGCCCGTTCGTTCGCCTTGAGCACCCACAGCAGGAGACGGGCGTGGCCCGCGGTGGAGCAGCGCGCGACCGACTCCTCGAGCAGGGCCTGCCCGGCGCCCTGTCCCAGGTGCTCCGGATGGACGTAGACGGCGTACAACTCGGCGTCACCGGTGACGGCTTCGCCGTCCCGGTACGGCCCGTGACAGGCCCAGCCCACGACCTCGCCGCCGGTGTCCTCGGCGACCAGGTTCACCACGCTGCCGTCGCCCCGCGCGAGGTACGAGCGGCGCCGCTCGGCGTCCTCCGCGACGCTGAGCCCGTCCAGGTACGACTGCGGCATCATGCCCTGGTAGGCGCTCTGCCATCCGCGGGTACGGATCTCCGCGACGCGGTCGCAGTCGGCGAGCGTCATCTCCCTTATCCGGAGACGGCTCATTCCGCCACCACCGCGAACGCCTCGACCTCCATCAGGAACTCCGGGCCGACCAGCCCGGCGACCCGCACCGCCGACGCGGCCGGCAGCCGGTCGTCGGGTATGTGCTCGGCCCGGGCGGCCCGGATGGCGGGCATATGGGCCATGTCCGTGACGAAGTAGGTGAGTTTGACGACGTCGTCGAAGGTCGCCCCCGCGGCGGCCAGACAGCGCCGGAGGTTCTCGAAGACCTGGCGGGCCTGTGCCGCCGGGTCGCCCTCGCCGACCAGCTTTCCCTGCTCGTCGAGCGCGAGCTGACCGGCGATCGCCACGAAACGGCCCGTGCCCATGACGACGTGGCTGTACTGGGCCGCGGCGGCGACTCCGTCGGGGGCGGGGATCCTCGTCAGCTCACTCATGGGTCCATGGTGGACCATGGGACCGACAACGCCCGCCCCCGACGGATCGACCCTCAACTGCTCAGCCGCGGAAGCCGAGCAGGCCGTGCAGTGTCGAGCCCTTCGATGAGGCCGAGGCCTTCGCCGCCGCCGGCTTCGGGTCGGGCAGGGCCGCGCACACCGCGTCCGCCTCGCCGTACCCGCGCGGCACGGTGCCGTCGGACAGATGCGCCGCCAGATGCTTGTCCAGGCAGGCGTTCCCGCTGAGCGTGATGCCGTGGTTGCCGCCGCCTTCCTCGACCACCAGGCTGGAGCGCGCCAGCAGATGGTGGACGGTGACAGCGCCCTCGAACGGGGTGGCCGCGTCGCCGGTCGCCTGGAACAGCAGGGCGGGCGGCAGCTTGCCGTTGGCGATGTTCACCGGCTTCAGTGAGTGTGTCGGCCAGAACGTGCACGGCGCGTTGTACCAGGCGTTGTTCCAGGCCATGAACGGCGCCTTCTCGTACACCGCCCAGTTGTCCTCGCGCCACTGGCGCCAGTCGCCCGGCCAGTCGGCGTCCCGGCACTGCACCGAGGCGTAGACGCTGTAGCCGTTGTCGCCGGAGGCGTCGACCGCACCGAGGTCGTCGTAGGCCTCGACCAGCGGCTCGGGGTTCCTGTCGTTCACGTACGCCGCGAACGCCTCGGCCAGATGGGGCCAGTAGCCGTTGTAGTAGCCGCCCGGGACGAAGGTGTCCTCCAGCTCCGCGGGCCCCACCGTGCCGCCCGCCGGCTTCTTCGCGAGGGCCGCCCGCATCGTGTACCACTTGGCCTCGATCCGCTCCGGATCGGTGCCGAGCCGGTATGTCGAGTCATGCCTGGCGACCCAGGCCATGAACGCGCGGTGGCGGTCGTTGAAGGCCATGTCCTGGTTGAGGTTGGCGTCGTACCAGACCTCCGTGGGGTCGACGACCGAGTCCAGGACCAGTCGCCGGACGCGCTCCGGGAAGAGCTTGGCGTAGACCGCGCCCAGGTAGGTGCCGTACGAGTAGCCGAGGTAGTTGATCCTCTTCGCGCCCAGGGCCTGCCGGATCGCGTCCATGTCGCGCACCGCGCTGGTCGTGTCGAGGTACGGCAGCAGATGGCCGTACTTCTCGGCGCAGGCGGCGGCGAAGGACTTGGCGCGGGCCAGGTTCGCCTTCTCGATCGCGGGTGTGGTCGGCAGGGAGTCCGGGCGGACCGGGTCGAAGTGGCCGGGCCGGCAGTCCAGCGCGGGCCTGCTCGCGCCCACGCCGCGCGGGTCGAAGCCGATGACGTCGTACTGGGCCGCGACCTTCTCGGGCAGCGAGGACGCGACGAATCCGGCGAGCGTCAGACCGCTGCCGCCGGGGCCGCCGGGGTTGACCAGGAGCGGGCCCTGGTACGTCTTGGCGGTGTGCGGGACGCGGGACAGGGCGAGGGTGATCCGCTGTCCGCGTGGCCTGCGGTGGTCCAGCGGCACCTTCAGGGACGCGCACTGGAGGGTCGGGTACTTCTCGGTGGCGCAGTTCTTCCATCTGGGTTTCGCGGCGTGCACGGGCTCCGCGGTGCGCGGTGCGCTCGCCTCGGCGGGAACGGCCGTGAAGGTAGCGGCCATGACGACGGCGGCGCCGCACAGCGCGGCTGCGCGTTTTCTCATGGAGTCCTCCCAGGACGGCGGGATGGAGGACCGCGAGGGTCACCGTCCTCGCCGCATCGTCCCGGAAGGAGGTCTTGGAAGAACTCATTCGGTCACTGTCATGACCCGGATGGATCTCTGGATGCGCTCGAACGCTCCTAAAGGAGCGAGAGTTGAGTCGGCCCGGACACCGGGGGCTCCTCGGCAGGCTCAGGGGGCCGGATCCGGCGCGGCGTGTCTGCGCGCGTGGGCCCGATGCCGTACTCCTCGGCCAGTTCGTGCACCTGACGGGTGATCCGGCGCTGGTACCACTTCGGGGCGTAGGAACCCTCCGCGTACAGCCGCTCGTAGCGCGCCACCAGGTACGGATGGTGCTGCCCCAGCCAGGCCATGAACCACTCGCGGGCGCCGGGCCGCAGGTGCAGCACCAGCGGGGTGACGGACGTGGCGCCGGAGGCCGCGATCGCCCGCACGGTGGCCCGCAGTTGGGCCGGGTGGTCGCTCAGGAACGGGATCACCGGTGCCATCAGCACACCGCAGCCGATGCCGTGCTCGCCGAAGGTCCGTACGACCTCCAGGCGCCGCTCGGGCGCGGGCGTGCCCGGTTCGACGGTGCGCCACAGCTCCTGTTCGGTGAAGCCGACCGAGACGGAGATGCCGACGTCGGTCACCTCCGCCGCCTGTTTGATCAGGTCCAGGTCGCGCAGGATGAGCGTGCCCTTGGTCAGGATCGAGAAGGGGTTCGCGTGGTCGCGCAGGGCCGAGATGATGCCCGGCATCAGGCGGTAGCGGCCCTCGGCGCGCTGGTAGCAGTCCACGTTCGTGCCCATCGCGATGTGCTCGCCCTGCCAGCGGCGCGAGCCGAGCTGCCGGCGCAGCAGTTCCGGCGCGTTGATCTTGACCACGATCTGGGAGTCGAAGCCGAGGCCCGTGTCGAGGTCCAGATAGCTGTGCGTCTTGCGCGCGAAGCAGTACACACACGCGTGTGAGCAGCCGCGATAGGGATTGACCGTCCACTGGAACGACATCCGGGAGACCGCCGGCACCCGGTTGATGATCGAGCGGGCCCGGACTTCGTGGAAGGTGATCCCGCGGAACTCCGGTGTGTCGAACTGGACCGATGTAACTGCGTCCGCGCCGAACAGCGCGGTGTCGGCCCGGCTGTGTTCGGAGTCCTCTGTGAGGTTGTCCCAGCGCATGACGCCTCCTCGGTAGCACTGACCACAGAATAGAACACATGTTCCCTTGATCGTGCGAGGGTGTTTTCCGAACGTGTTCGACCGGGTTGGGCGACCCCGATTTGGGGGGCCGGGCAGCGGGGTGGTTGGCTTGCCCCGACCCCCCGAGAACCCATGTCCTGGAGGAACCCGATGGCGCAGGTCGAGGCCACTACGGAGCGGATCGTCGCGGCGGACGCGGAGACGGTGTTCGACGCCCTCGCCGACTACAGCGGCACGCGCGCGAAGCTGCTGCCCGAGCAGTTCAGTGAGTACGAGGTCCGGGAGGGCGGTGACGGCGAGGGCACGCTCGTCCACTGGAAGCTCCAGGCCACCAGCAAGCGCGTGCGCGACTGCCTCCTGGAGGTCAGTGAGCCCACCGACGGCGAGCTGGTCGAGAAGGACCGCAACTCCTCCATGGTCACCACCTGGCGGGTCACCCCGGCCGGCGACGGCAAGTCCCGGGTCGTGGTGACCACCACCTGGGCCGGCGCCGGCGGCATCGGCGGCTTCTTCGAGAAGACCTTCGCGCCCAAGGGCCTCGGCCGGATCTACGACGCGCTGCTCGCCCGGCTCGCCGCCGAGGTCGAGAAGTAGACTCCCTCAAACCGGGAATTTCCAGGGGCCGTTGTGCCCCCTCACCGGTTCGGGTGATCTCCGTTCGGCTCCGACTTGTGCCGTAACTCGTCGTGCTTGCTCGTAGTTGTCGCTTTTACGCGGGAATTGTGCGGCAGCGCGACGAGGGGAGCGGTAGGTGGGCGGGATCACTCTGGCGCGGGACGAACCGGCGGTGGCACCTCCCGAACCTCCCGCCCCACCACATGCCCCGACAGCCGAACTGAGCCCGCGCAGGGTGCGGTTGGTCTTCGTCGCACTCATGCCGGCCCTGCTCCTCGCCGCCCTGGAGCAGATGATCGTCGCCACCGCGCTCCCGAAGATCGTCGGTGAGCTGCACGGCCTGGACCGGATGTCCTGGGCGATCACCGCCTACCTGCTCACCGCGACCGTCGGACTGCCGATCTACGGCAAACTCGGCGATCTGCTCGGCCGCAAGGGCGTCTTCCAGTTCGCGATCGTCGTCTTCGTCGCCGGCTCCGCGCTCGCGGGCCGGGCGCAGACCATGGATCAGCTGATCGCCTTCCGCGCCCTCCAGGGCGTCGGCGCGGGCGGCCTCATGATCGGTGTCCAGGCGATCATCGCGGACATCGTGCCCGCCCGGCGGCGCGGCCGCTACATGGGCCTGATCGGCGCCGCCTTCGGACTCGCCTCCGTGGCCGGGCCCCTGCTCGGCGGCTACTTCACCGACCACCTCTCCTGGCGCTGGTGCTTCTACGTCAACGTGCCCTTCGGCCTGGTCACGCTGGCCGTCGTCGCCGTCGCGCTGAAGCTCCCGAAACCGGCCGGCAAGGCACGGCTGGACATCCTCGGCGCGCTGCTGCTGATCGCAGCCTCCATCTGCCTGGTCCTGCTGACCAGTTGGGGCGGCACCACGTACGCCTGGGACTCGCGCATGATCCTCGGCCTCGGCGCCGGAGCGGCGGTGGCGACCGTCCTCTTCCTCGTCGCCGAGCACTTCGCCGCCGAACCCCTCATCCCGCTGCGGCTGTTCAGGGACTCCGTCTTCAACGTCACCGGCCTGATCGGCCTGGTGATCGGAGCCGGGCTGTTCGGCGCCGCCAGCTATCTGCCGACCTACCTCCAGATGGTCGACGGAGCCTCCGCCACCGAGTCGGGCCTGCTCATGCTGCCCATGATGGCCGGCATCGTCGGCGCCTCGATCATCGCCGGACAGCTCATCAGCCACACCGGCCGCTACAAGGCCTACCCGATCCTCGGCGGCGCCCTCTCCGCCGCCGGCATGTGGCTGCTGTCCCGCCTCGACGCCGACACGCCCCGGCTGCACTACAGCATCTGGATGGCCGTCCTCGGCGCCGGCATCGGCATGGTGATGCCCGTGCTGATCCTCGCCGTGCAGAACTCGGTGCGCCCCGCCGACCTCGGCACCGCCACCAGCGCCAACAACTACTTCCGGCAGATCGGCGGCAGCGTCGGCGCCGCCGTCTTCGGCACCCTCTTGGCCGACCGGCTCGCCGACGCCCTGGCCCACCACCTGCCCACGCGCGCGGACGACCGGCTCCCCGACCCCGAGTCCATCACCCCGCAGCTCGTGCGCGACCTGCCCCCGGCGCTGCGCGACGGCTACATCGGGGCGTACGCCGACGCCATGCCGCGGATCTTCCTCTACCTGGTGCCGGTGCTCGTCCTCGGACTGGTCATCGCCCTCTTCCTCAAGGAGAAACCCCTGGTGTCCCACAACGTTTCCGTCACCGACCCGGACACGGCGCCGGGGAGCACCCCGATCCCGCAGGCGCGCGCTCCCCACACCGCCGGGATCCCCGTCTGCGGCTCGGTGCAGCACCACGACGGGACCGTCGTACCGCGCGCGGCGCTCACGCTCATCGACGTCACCGGACAGCAGACCGGGCGCGGCGCCAGCGGCGAGGACGGGCGCTACGCGCTGGCCACCCCCGGCCCCGGCGCGTACGTGCTGATCGCCGCCGCGGGCGGCCACCAGCCGCAGGCGGTCTCCGTGACCGTCGGCGAGCGCCCCGTCGAACTGGACATCGTCCTGGGCGGCGCGGGGAACCTCGTCGGCAGCGTGGTCACCGCCGACGGCACACCCGTACGGGACGCCAGCGTCACCCTCACCAATGTGCACGGCGAGGTCGTGGCCACCACCCGCAGCGGCCGCGAGGGCGGCTACGTCATCACCGACCTCGTGGCCGGCGAGTACACCCTCGCCGCCAGCGCCCCCGCCTTCCGCCCGGCCGCGCTCCCCGTCACCGTCCAGGCCGCCCGCGAGACCCGCCGGGACATCGAACTGGCCGGCGGCGCCGTCCTGCGCGGCACCGTCCGGGCGGGCGGCGGCCGGCCCGTCGAGGACGCGCGCGTGACCCTGCTGGACGTGGCCGGCAACGTCGTCGACACGCTCACCACCGGCCCCGACGGCACGTTCCGGTTCGTCGACCTGTCCTCCGGCGAGTACACCGTCATCGCCGCCGGTTACCCGCCCGTCGCCACCGTGCTCCAGGTGGCCGGCGGCGGCCGCACCGAGCGGGACCTCCAGCTGGGGCACGAGGACTGAACCCGCACCGGCGCGCGGGGTCGTACGCAGGTGCGTACCCCGCGCGAGGATTTCCCGCATTGCCGCACATGGCAACCGGCGGTCGCCCTACGGTGGTGACGCTGGCACAGATCTTGCGGATCCGTGGGGAGAGAGGGCCTGGGCCATGGACCGTGGCACCGCGAGGGACACACCCGCCGGCCCCGGGGCCGGGCACGGCTCGGTGACACAAGCCACCGAACCCGGCCGTGTCCCCCCCTGGCCGTGGTCGTCGTCGACCGCGAAGGCCTCGTGTCCCACTGGAGCCGGGGCGCACGGCGCCTGTTCGGCGTCCCCAAGGACGAGGCGATCGGCCGTGCGGCCCTCGACCTGCTCCCGGTCTCCGGCGCACTCCCCACACCTCGCTGCTGGTCACCGTCTCCGCCGCCGAGCTGATGTCCGAGGGACGGCTCATCACCTCGGCCACCTTCCGGGCCCTGGAGGTGTACCTGGTCATCGCGGCGATCTACTTCGCCCTGTGCTACCCGCTGTCCCAACTGCTGCGAGGTCGGCCGGGGCAGCATCGTCAGCGTCATCGGGCAGAGCGGGGGCGGCAAGACGACCCTGATGCGCTGCGTCAACCTGCTGGAAAGCCCGGACCGAGGCACCGTAGATGCAGCCGGGGAGGTCGTCCACCAGGGCGGCCGCATGGTCTGCCGCGACCTGCCCCGGCTGCGCCGCACGGTCGGCATGGTCTTCCAGCGGTTCCATCTGTTCCCGCACCTGACCGCCGTGGAGAACGTGGTGCTCGCGCAGCGCAAGGCCGGGGTGCCCGAACAGCAGGCCATGGAGCGGGCCGTGGCGCTGCTGCGGCGGGTCGGGGTGGCTCGTCACCCACGAACTGCCCTTCGCCCGGGAGGTGTCCGACCACGTCGTGTTCGTCGACGGCGGCCGCATCGTCGAGGAGGACCGGCCCGAGGACGTCTGGACACCCCGCCGAGGCCCGCACCAGGGAGTTCCTCGCGTCGTACGGGAACGCGTCATGAGCGCCGTGCCGGGCCCCGTCGTCGTGGTGGGCGGCGGCGTGGTCGGGCTGTGCACGGCCGACTACCTGGCCGCCGCGGGGCTGCAGGTGGAGGTGGTCGAGCGGCGCCGGCTCGGGTCCGGGGCGTCCCGGGGCAACGCCGGCTGGGTCTGCCTCAGCCACTCGACGCCGGTACCGGCCCCGGGCGTGGTGCGCTACGCCCTGCGCTCGCTGGGCCGCCCCGACTCCCCGCTCTATCTGCGGCCGCTTCCGGACCCGGCGTTCGTACGGTGGCTGTGGCGGTTCAGGCGCAGCAGCACACCGGCCGTCTTCCGGCGCGGCTACGCGGCGATCGCCGAGCTGAACCGCGAGACCTTCGGCCTGTTCGACGGATTGCGCGAGGCCGGGGTCGACACGACGCTGACCCGGCCCGGGACGGTGCACGCCTTCCTGTCGCCGGCCGAGGCCCGCCACCACCTCGCGATCCAGCGGGAGATGGCGGACGGGCACTACCCCGTGCCCGACGACATCGTCACGGGCGCCGGGGCGCACCTGCTGGACGAGGCGCTGTCACCGGCCGTGCGCGCGGCCTACCTCGTGGCGGGGGAGGGGGTGGTCGATCTGGAGGCGTTCGCGCGTGCCCTGGGGGAGGCGCTGGCCGCCTCGGGTGTGAAGATCCACGAGAACGCCGAGGTCACCGGGTTCCGGACGGCGGGCGGCCGGGTCACCGCCCTGCGCACCGCCGACAGGGAACTGCCCTGCGCGGCGGTCGTCGCCGCCGGCATGCGCTCGCCGGATCTGCTCGGGGTGCTGGGCCGCCATCTGCCCCTCCAGGCCGGCAAGGGCTACAGCTTCTCCGTGGACCTGGATCCGGCGCCGCGGCACACGCTGTACTTCGGCGAGCGCCGGGCGGTCGCCTCACCGATCGGCGGCACCACGCGGATCGGCGGCACGATGGAGCTCAGCGGCAACAACAAACCGTCTCGACTGGCGCCGTGTCGTCGCGGTCGCCCTCGCCGGCCGGCACTACCTGGGCCGCTGGTTCGACGACCCGGACGACCTGGTCGGCCTGATCCGGGACCCCTGGGTGGGCGGCCGTTCCTCCCCGACGGGCTCCCGGTGATCGACCGCGTCCCGGGACACGACAACGCCTTCGCGGCAACCGGCCACGGCATGCTCGGGGTCACCCTGGGCCCGGTCACCGGGCACCGGCTCGCCGAGTACGTCGTCACCGGGCGGCGGCCCGAGGCCCTCGTGCCCTTCCGCTTCGACCGGCTGCGGAGCTGAGCGCGGACGCGGCCTGGCGGGCGAGGATTTTGTCGGTGTACGGTCATGCTGCCCCGGTCCCGTGCACCTGCCTCGTCCCCCGGAGGACAGTCATGCCGATGCCCTGGTTACGGATCCTGGTCGCGTCGACGGCGGCGCTGGTGCTGGCCTGCCCGTCCGCCACCGCCACCGCCGCCACGCCGGACAAGGACGGAGTGCGGGCGAGCGTGCACACGGCCGGGCGGGTCAAGGACGCCGGCGACGTGCTCCAGTACAGCTGGCCCGGCGTGTACTTCGAGGGCCGGTTCCGCGGCACCGGCGTGGGCGTCGTGCTCGACGACCCGGCCGCCGACTACGACGTCCAGGTCGACGGAGCCACCGTCGCGACCCTCGTCACGCCGGGCCGCACCACCCACTGGATCAACGGCCTGCGCGACGGCGTGCACACCGTCCGGCTCGTCAAGCGCAACGACACCCCCTGGAGCACCAGCTCCTTCGGCGGCTTCGTCGCCGCGCCGGGCGGCACCGTCCTCAGTAGACCGGCCGCGCGCAGCCGCCAGATCGAGTTTGTCGGCGACTCCCTCACGGCGGGCTACGGCAACCTCTCGACCTCCCGCGACTGCACCGACGAGCAGCTCAAGCGCACCACCAACGCCGACGTGAGCTACGGCGCCCTCACCGCCCGGCGGCTGCGCGCCGACTACCAGATCAACGCGTATTCGGGCCTGGGCATGGTGCGCAACTACAACGGCGGGTCGCCGGAGGTGAACTACCGCACCTTCTACGACCGTGCGCTGCTGAACGTGCCCGGCGACGTCTGGCAGAACCCCGGCACCTGGCGGCCGCAGCTCGTCGTGGTCCACCTCGGCACCAACGACTTCTCGACCCCCGTCAACCCGGGCGAGCCATGGACGGACGAGAGCCTCGCCGCCGCCTACCGGAGTGCCTACAGCGGCTTCCTCCAGAAGCTGCGGACGCGCTACGGGCCCGGGACCACCGTCCTGGCCGTCGGCACCGGACCGTTCGCCGGACACGTCGAGCAGGTGGTCGAGGAACGCAGGGGCGCGGGCGACCACCGGGTCCGCTACTGGCGCCTCGACGACACGGGCCTGGACCACACGGGCTGCCACTGGCACTACTCGGCCCGCGACAACCGGCTGCTCGCCGACCGGCTCACCTCGTTCATCACCGACCTGCCGATACGGTGGTGACATGTCGTAGCCGGTTCCGCCCGCAGCGCGTAACGTGACGAACCATGAAGATCTCCACCCGGGGGCACGGCTCGTCATGAGAATCCTCATCAGCGCCGACATGGAGGGCGCCACCGGCGTCACCTGGCCGGACGACGTGATGCCCGGCGCGTCGCAGTGGGAGCGCTGCCGCTCGCTCTTCACCTCGGACGTCAACGCCGCCGTGCTCGGCTTCCACGACGGCGGCGCCGACGAGGTGATCATCAACGAGGCCCACTCGACCATGCGCAATCTGCTGCTGGAGCAACTGGACGAACGGGCTCAGCTGCTCACCGGGCGGCACAAGGCGCTGTCCATGGTGGAGGGCGTGCAGCACGGCGACGTGGACGGCATCGCGTTCGTCGGCTACCACGCGGGCGCCGGCATGGAGGGCGTCCTCGCGCACACCTACCTCGCGAACCAGATCACGGGCGTGTGGCTGAACGACGTACCGGCGAGCGAGGGACTGCTCAACGCCCATGTCGTCGCCGAGTTCGGCGTGCCGGTCGTGCTGGTCACCGGGGACGACGTCGCCTGCGAGGACGCGCTCGGATACGCGCCCGAGGCGCTGAAGGTCGCCGTGAAGGACCACGTCTCGCGGTACGCGGCCGTGTGCCGCACGCCCGCCAGGACCGCGGCCGACATCCGGGCGGCGGCCAAGGAGGCGGCTTCGCTGGCGGTGCGTCACGAACCCGTGCGCGGCGGCCCGTTCACCGTCGCCGTGGAGTTCGACGCCGAGCACCTGGCCATGGCCGCCACCGTCGTGCCGGGTGTGGAGCGGATCGGGGCGCGGAAGGTGGCTTACACGAGCGAGACCATGTACGAGGGCATCCGCGCCTTCAAGGCGGTCACCACGATCGTCTCGGCCGCGGTGGAGGAACAGTATGGCTGAGCAGGCGGACGAGCAGGCGCTGGACGAGGTCGTGACGTTCACGTCCGACCTGATCCGGATCGACACCACCAACCGGGGCGGCGGCGACTGTCAGGAGCGGCCCGCCGCCGAGTACGCCGCCGCGAGGCTGGCCGAGGCCGGGATCGAGCCGACGCTCCTGGAGCGCACCAAGGGCCGCACCAACGTCGTCGCCCGCGTCGAGGGCACCGACCCGTCGGCCGACGCGCTGCTGCTCCACGGCCATCTCGACGTCGTACCCGCCGCGGCCGCCGACTGGAGCGTGTACCCGTTCTCCGGGGAGATCCGCGACGGGGTCGTCTGGGGGCGCGGCGCCGTCGACATGAAGAACATGGACGCGATGATCCTCGCCGTGCTCCGCGCCTGGGCACGCCAGGGCGTCCGGCCCCGGCGGGACATCGTCATCGCGTTCACCGCGGACGAGGAGGCCAGCGCCGAGGACGGCTCCGGGTTCCTCGCCGACGAACACGCCGCGCTGTTCGAGGGTTGCACCGAGGGTGTCAGCGAGGCGGGCGCCTTCACCTTCCACGACGGCGCCGGGCGGCAGATCTACCCCCTATCGGCCGGTGAGCGGGGCACCGCCTGGCTGAAGCTCACCGCGCGCGGCCGGGCCGGGCACGGCTCCAAGGCGAACAAGGCCAACGCGGTCACCCGGCTCGCGGCCGCGATCACCCGGATCGGCGAGCACGAGTGGCCGCTGCGGCTGACCCCGACCGTGCGCGCCGCGCTCACCGAACTCGCCGCGCTGTACGGCGTCGAGCCCGACCTGACCGACGTGGACCGGCTGCTCGACAAGCTCGGCCCGGCCGCCGCGCTCGTCGAGTCGACCATCCGCAACAGCGCCAACCCGACCATGCTGGACGCCGGTTACAAGATCAACGTGATTCCCGGTGAGGCCGTGGCGCACGTGGACGGCCGGTATCTGCCCGGCGGGGAGGACGAGTTCCGCGACACCCTCGACCGGCTCACGGGGCCGGACGTGGAGTGGGAGTTCCACCACCGCGAGGTGGCCCTCCAGGCGCCGGTGGACTCGGCGACGTTCGCCCGGATGCGGGCCGCCGTCGAGGAGTTCGCCCCGGAGGGGCACGTGGTGCCGTTCTGCATGCCCGGCGGCACGGACGCCAAGCAGTTCTCCCGCCTCGGCATCACCGGCTACGGCTTCACACCGCTGAAGCTGCCGGAGGGCTACGACTACTGGGCCATGTTCCACGGCGTCGACGAGCGGGTCCCCGTAGAGGCGCTGCACTTCGGCGTCCGCGTGCTCGACCGGTTCCTGAGGACGGCTTAGGAAAGGTGCGGGAGACGGTGCGGACGCTGGCGTACGGGGCGTGGCCCTCGCCCATCGACGCGGCCCTGGCCGCCGCGCACGACGGGCACCCGGAGTACCTCGGGTTCGTCGGCGACGAGGTGTGGTGGACCGAACCGCGCCCCGCCGAGGCGGGCAGGCGCACCCTGGTGCGGCGGCACGCCGACGGCCGGGAGGAGTCGCTGCTGCCCGCGCCGTGGAACGTGCGCAGCCGGGTCATCGAGTACGGCGGACACCCGTGGGCGGCCCTCGCGCAGGAGGACGGCCGCCCGCTGGTGGTGTTCGTGAACTTCGCCGACCAGCGGCTGTACCGGTACGAGCCGGGCGGCGAGCCGCGTCCGCTCACGCCCGTGTCCGGCGTGGGCGCGGGCCTGCGCTGGGCCGAGCCGCAACTGCGGCCCGAGCGAGGCGAGGTGTGGTGCGTGCTGGAGGAGTTCACCGGCGCCGGACCCACCGATGTGCGCCGTGTCCTGGCCGCCGTACCGCTGGACGGCTCCGCCGCCCGCGACCGGGACGCCGTACGGGAACTCACCGACGACCGGCGCCGGTTCGTCACCGGGCCGAAGCTGTCGCCCGACGGGCGGCGGGCGGCCTGGCTCGCCTGGGACCATCCCCGCATGCCGTGGGACGGCACCGAACTGCTCCTCGCCGACGTCGGCCCCGACGGCACCCTGCACGGCGCCCGGACCGTCGCCGGCGGGCCCGGCGAGTCCATCGCCCAGGCCGACTGGACCCACGACGGCCGACTGCTGCACGCGAGCGACCGCACAGGGTGGTGGAACCTCTACCTCGACGGGGAGCCGCTGTGCCCGCGCGAGGAGGAGTTCGGCGGGGCGCTGTGGAAACTGGGCATGCGCTGGTTCGCGCCGCTCGACAGCGGCCTGATCGCCGTCGTGCACGGCCGGGGCGCCACCGCCCTCGGCATCCTGGACCCCGCGAGCAGTGAGGTCGTCGACGCGGCCGGGCCCTGGACCGAGTTCGCCGCCACCCTCGCGGCGCACGGCGAACGGGTCGTCGCCGTCGGCGCCAGCCCGCGCAGCGCCTACGAGGTCGTCGAGCTGGACGCCCTCCCCCACGCTCGGACAAACTCGCGCGGGGGCACCCCCATCGGCCATGCCCGGGTCATCGGCGCCGAGCACGACGACGCCGTGGACCCCGCCTACTACCCCGAGCCGCGGATCCGCACCTTCACCGGCCCCGACGGCCGCGACATCCACGCCCACATCTACCCGCCGCACCACCCCGGCTGCGTCGCGCCCGGCGACGAACTGCCGCCGTACGTCGTCTGGGCGCACGGCGGGCCCACCGGACGCGCGCCGCTCGTGCTCGACCTGGAGATCGCCTACTTCACCTCGCGCGGCATCGGCGTCGCAGAAGTCAACTACGGCGGCTCCACCGGATACGGCCGCGCCTACCGCGAACGGCTGCGCGAGCAGTGGGGCGCGGTCGACGTCGAGGACTGCGCCGCCGTCGCCCTGGCCCTCGCCGACGAGGGCACCGCCGACCGCGACCGGCTCGCCGTCCGGGGCGGCAGCGCGGGCGGATGGACCGCGGCCGCCTCGCTCACCACGACCGACGTCTACGCCTGCGGCACGATCAAGTACCCCATCCTGGACCTCACCGGCTGGGGCACGGGCGAGACCCACGACTTCGAGTCGCGGTACCTGGAGAGCCTGATCGGGCCGCTCGCCGAAGTGCCCGCCCGCTACACGGAGCGCTCGCCCGCCACCCACGCCGACCGCCTGGACGTGCCGTTCCTGCTGCTCCAGGGCCTGGACGACGTGATCTGCCCGCCCGTCCAGTGCGAGCGGTTCCTGGCCCGGCTCGGGGACCGGCCGGTGCCGCACGCCTACCTCGCCTTCGAGGGGGAGGGGCACGGGTTCCGGCGGGCCGAGACCATGGTGCGCGCCCTGGAGGCCGAACTGTCCCTGTATGCCCAGGTGTTCGGGCTGGATCCACCCGGCATCCCGACCCTGGAGCTCGCCAAGTGAGACAACTGCTGCGACCGCCCCGACTCGCCCCCGGCGCCCGCGTGGCCGTCGTCGCGCCCAGCGGGCCCGTGCCCGAGGAGCGGCTCGAGGCCGGGCTCGACGTCCTGCGCGGCTGGGACCTCGACCCCGTGGTGGCGCCCCATGTGCTCGGCCGCCACCGGGAGTTCGACTACCTGGCCGGTACGGACGCCCAGCGGGCCGCCGACCTCCAGAACGCCTGGTGCGACCCGGCCGTCGCCGCGGTGCTGTGCGCCCGGGGCGGCTACGGGGCGCAGCGCATGGTGGACCTGCTCGACTGGGAGGCGATGCGGGCGGCGGGCCCGAAGGTGTTCGCCGGGTTCAGCGACATCACCGTCCTGCACCAGGCGTTCGCCACCCGCCTGGGACTGGTCACCCTGTACGGCCCGGCGGCGGCCGGCGTCGACTTCCTCAAGAACGCCCGGGCGCAGGAGCATCTGCGGGCGACCCTCTTCGACCCCGAGTCCGTGCGGACCGTCACCGCCGTACCCCCGGGCGGCACCGCGCTGGTGCCCGGACGGGCCCGGGGCGTCACGCTGGGCGGCTGCCTCAGCCTGCTCGCGAGCGACCTCGGCACCCCGCACGCCCTCGCCGGCGCCCGGGGCGGGCTGCTGTTGATCGAGGACGTGGGCGAGAGCCCGTACCGCATCGACCGGTATCTGACCCAACTCCTGCGCACCGGCTGGCTGGACGGCGTCGCCGGGATCGTGCTCGGGTCCTGGGCGGCATGCGGCCCGTACGAGGAACTGCGCGCGGTGCTCGCCGACCGGCTCGGCGGCCTCGGCGTCCCGGTCGTGGAGGAGTTCGGGTTCGGGCACGGCGAGGGCGCGCTGACGATGCCGCTCGGGATCGCGGCCGAACTGGACGCCTCCACGGGCACGTTGACGTTCGAGGCGCCGGCTCTGAGTTGAGCACGCCGCTACTGAAATCCTGTCAAGAAACCCTCGTTCCGGTGATTGACGCCCTCTGACACGTGTCACACCATGACTACTGGCCAGTACCTACTGGTCGGTATCCGGGTTGCCCAGGTTGTCGTCGCCCTCACCGTGGAGGTCCGTGTGTCCCGACGCGTGCCCAGATCCCGCGCACCCCTCGCTCTCGCTCTGGGCGCCGCCCTGGCCGCCCCCCTCGCCCTCACCCCACCCGCCGCCGCGGCCGACCCCTACACCGTCACCCCGCTGAAGTTCACCGTCCAGACCGGCGGCCGCTCCTGCACGATCGACGCCGACCTGTACCGTCCCGCGGGCGTGGACCGCGAACACCCGGCGCCCGCCGTGCTCGGCACGAACGGCTTCGGCGGCAGCAAGTCGGACGGCTCGACGGACACCATCGGCAAGGCCTTCGCCCAGCGCGGCTACGTCTCCCTCGTCTACTCCGGGCTCGGCTTCGGCCGCAGCGGCTGCCTCATCTCCCTCGACGATCCGGACATCGACGGCGCCGCCGCCGCGCAGCTCGTCGACTTCCTGGGCGGCAAACGCGCCGCCGACGACGGCACCACCGCCGACTTCGTCACCCTCGACGCCCCCGGCGACCCACGTGTCGGCATGATCGGCGGCTCCTACGGCGGCGCCGTCCAGCTCGCCACGGCCGCCGCCGACCACCGCCTCGACGCGCTCGTCCCCATGATCACCTGGCACGACCTGGCCTACTCGCTGGACCCCAACAACGCCGTCGGCAGCACCGGCGTCCCCGGCGTCTTCAAGTGGCAGTGGACCAACGGCTTCTACCTCATCGGCGAAGGCCAGCCGCTGCTCCAGCCCAGCCTCGACCCCTCCCGCATCAACTCCCTGACCTGCCTGCACTTCGTCACCCAGGCCTGCCGGACCATCCGCACCCTCAACTCCGGCAGCTACCCCGCCGACCGGACCGCCGAGCTGCTCGCCTTCGCCCACCGCGTCTCCCCGTCGTCCTACCTGCACCGCGTCAAGACGCCCACCCTGCTGGTCCAGGGGCAGGCCGACACCCTCTTCAACCTCAACGAGGCCACGGCGACGTACCGGAAGCTCCGGGCCCAGGGCACCCCCGTGAAGATGATCTGGCAGTCCTGGGGCCACAGCGGCGGGCTCACCGGCCCGGCCACCGGTGAACTCGACCTGTCCAAGGGCAACCTGGAGACCAGCTACGTCGGCCGGCGCGTCCTCGCCTGGTTCGAGCGCCACCTGCGCAAGCAGGCGCACGTCGACACGGGCCCGGCCTTCGCCTACTACCGCGACTGGGTGACCGACCCGGACCGCACCTACGCCACCGCCGACCGCCTCCCCGCCCTCAACCGCACGCTGTACCTCTCCGGCGACGGCAAACTCGTCGACAACCGCCGCAAAGTGGCCCACGGCAGCCGGAGCTACACCAACTGGGCGATCCCCACGAGCCATTCGGAGAGCTCCCTGGCCGGGCTCATCGGAGTGCCGGACACGGCACCGCGCGACACCAAGGGCACCTACCTCGACTGGACGAGCACACCGCTGGAACGCCCCCTGGACGTCGTGGGCGCGCCCCGGGCCACGCTCAGGGTGCACTCCCCGAAGGCCGAGCGCACACAGAACTCCTCCGACGCGGCCGACAAGCTCGTCCTCTTCGCCAAGATCTACGACGTCGCCCCCGACGGCACCCGCACCCTCGTGCGCCGCCTGGTCGCACCGGTCCGGGTACCGGACGTGACCAGGAGCTTCACCGTCACCCTGCCCGGCATCGTGCACCGGTACGAGACCGGGCACCGGCTGCGGTTCGTGATCGCGGCGAGCGACGACGCGTACTTCGGCAACAAGGGGATCAAGCCGGTGACGGTGGTCAGCGATGAGGATGAATTGCATCTGCTGCAACTTCCGACAGTCGGTTGATGCGGTGATTTCCGCTGAGCGGCAGCGCGGGGCGTGAGTGGTGAAGCGCCAGGATCGGGCACGCCTCGTACTGGCCCGGAACGCGGTCCATCTGGACCCAGCCGGCGGTGTCCGATGCCATGCCGAAGGATGGGCCCGCCAACAGGCGGCCCAGTTGCTGAGGTCGGAGACGATCAATCCGAGACTGCGGCTGGTGCGGCGCCTGGAGGAGTTCAGCGGGTTGTATCCGTGGCAGTGGACTCCGGAGGAGGGCTCGATCCCCGCTACGGCTGGGTGCCCGCGTGCATGGAGCGGTTCGGCGAGGTGCCCCGCGAGGTGTTCCATGAGGGCAACTCGGTTGCGCACAGGGTGGAGTTCGAGGCCAACCCGAGTCGGCGTCCGCTGGCCTACGGCGAAATACAGGCCCTGTTCGACGCGGCGGACGCGAGGTCAGGCAAGATCCGGGCGACGCTGCGGCAGCTGATGGCCGAGCACGGGATGTTCCAGACCTCGGACCTGGTGCCCCTGCTTGCTGAGCGCGGAATCAAGCTGTCGCGCGAACAGGTCCACCGGCTGGTGACGCAGTCTCCGCCCTGATCAAGCCGGAGGTGGTCAACGCCCAGGTCCGCAAGACGGCGGAGGGGACCGAGACCCCGACGCCGATCAGTCCACGCCGCACCGCGGTCCGGCGCCCTGGCAAACCGTGAGCGGGCTCTTCCTCAAACGGCAGGGCGTCTGCTCCTGGGCCTGCGCCGCCCTCTCCATTGGCTGTGTCCGGGCGAAGGGAGAGCGTTAGCTTCCCTCGATGTACTTGCCGGGAATCTTCTTCGCTGTCGAACTCGTCGGATAGGCACTGTCCGGGGTGTTCTGAGCCTTGTAGATGTGATCGGCAACGTCCTTCTGGGGGGAGTCCGCCGCACGCGAGTACATCAAGCGGAAAATGGTTTCGCTGGAGGCGCAGGCGAAGCGCGAGTTACACGAGCTGATCGCCAAGGCGACTCTGCCGGTACGACCGCCGGCGCCCGTGTACGGGACTCGCCGGGTGCACCGGACCATCAGTCCTGCGGCGGTCGGTATCCGTTCCGGCCTGCCGACGGCTCGGTAGGAACGGCGCGGGCCCCCTGGCTCCGAAACGTCAGGAGGACGAGCCGCCCGCATTCTTTCGGAATTCGCCGCGTCAGCGCCCTCCTGACGACTACAGCCGGACCGTGAGCAATCTCAGCGCCAACCACGGTTCGATTGATCCATCCGCCGCCAAGTGCAACAGATGCGAACTGGCGACGGTATGCGCATCGTCGCCCTCTAAGGCATCAACCACCCGACCGAACGCGGGAATCGGACTGCTCCGTTGACGCTCACGATAGCGGCTGGTGAGGCGTGGGCGTCATTGGCCCAGGGGGCTGGCCTGCGGGCGTCGTTGACCGCGCGCCCCGCTCCACCAGGGCGGAGCACTCCGGACAGTCGGAGATGACCGGGTGTACGCAGCGCACCAGGTGGGCCAGGAACCGGTCAGCCAGTTCGAGGTTCGCGATGTGTTGGGCGATCCGGGTGCGCTTCGCGTTGACCAGGCCGATGCGGTCGACCCGCTCCCCGGTGGCAAGTTCGCCGATTTCGGCAAGTGACAGCCCGGCCCGCTGGCCGATTTGGATGAGGCGGGCCTGGCCGATGGTCTGGTCGTCGTAGACGCGATGCCCGGAGGGCAGCCTGCGCGGGCTGAGCAGTCCGATGTCTTCCCAGTGTCGGAGGACATGGGTGGCCACCCCGAGCAGGGCGGCCGCATCGCCGATCTTCATTTCCGGTGCGGACATCACACTCCTTTACTTCAGGTCGGCCTGAAGTTATACCGTCCGGTCATCGAAGGCACCAGCCGATCGCGAGAGGGGCAACGTCGCCGTGTCTGACGCTGTGAGATCACCGACGCCGGCCGCGTGCTGCGGCGCGGTCGCAAGCCTGGCAACGGGCCTTGTCCGTCCCCGACGCCCCGACCAGCGGTTTCTACGCGGCTTGACCGACGCGGGGCTGCCGGACACGGCGGTATCGGTCACTGTGTCCGCACTGCGGCAGGTGCCACGGTCGGTGCCCACCGCGATGGTCGTGGAGGGGCGGCGGCAGCCACGGCGAATCGCGAATTCGCTGCTGTCGTTCGTGATCACCCACCCGGAAGCGACGTTCATCGTGGATCCGAGTGTCTGCCTGGATGTCGGCAGCCGCGCCATTGCCGAATTGCCGGCATTCCTGCGGGTCGCGGTGCGTCCCCCGGCCGACACCGTCGCCACCGTTACCGCGCTGCGTGAGCGGCAGAGTTCCGACCTGGATTTCGCGCTGCCGACGCACACGCACTGGGACCACGTGTGCGGGCTGCTCGATCTTCCCGAACTGCCGGTACATCTGCACCGCCGCGAACACGACTGGGTCATGTCAGGCCCTGTCGCACCCGTGGGTGGCGTCCGCGAGTCCCTGCGCGGCCGCGGCATCGTCCAGTACGAACTGGACGGCCCGCCGATACTCACGTTTGCCGCCAGCCACGACCTCTTCGGCGATGGCTCCGTCGTGCTCGTCGACCTCGCCGGACACACCCCTGGCAGCGTCGGAGTTCTGGCGCACACGGCAACGGGCTGGGTACTGCTCGCCGGCGACGCCGCCTGGCACACCGACCAGATCGACCTCATCCGGCAAAAGGCCGGCTACCCCGGCGAGCTCGCCGACGAAGACCGGGACGAGACCTTCCGGACGCTTCACCGCTTACACGCCGTCAAGGACCGAGTCGCGATCATCCCGACACACGACCACCACGCGGCCCAGCAGCTGCCGGCGTGATCATGCCGCTGAACGCTTCGTGAGCACCGTGCCTCAGACAATGCGTTACCTGCCGAGACGCGGTCCGGATCGTGCGTGAAGCGCCTGAGTCTGCCCTCTCCCGAGCCCCTGTCCAGTGCCACCGGGAGCGGAATACCGCAGGGCCCTGACGGCACGGCTGGGGACACACGGCCGGCGCGGTTACTGTGGCGGGGTGCCGCACAACGCATCCCGCTACCTCGCCGAAGGCCCCCGGGTGGGCATACGCCACTTCACCTACGAGGACGGTGCCGAGTTCACCGCACGCGCCCGGGAGAGCAAGGACCTGCACCAGCCGTGGCTCTTCCCGCCCGACACCGCCACGGCGTACACCGCGTACGCGGCCCGGCTGATCGAGGACCCGTCCAAGGCCGGCTTCCTGGTCTGCGAGAAGGGCGACGGGTCCATCGCCGGGTTCATCAACATCAACAACATCGTCGAGGGCGGCTTCCAGTCCGGGACGCTGGGCTACGGCGCCTTCGCGCACGCCGCCGGGCGCGGACTGATGCGCGAAGGGCTGGGCCTCGTCGTGCGGTACGCGTTCGGCCCGATGCGGCTGCACCGGCTGGAGATCAACGTCCAGCCCGTGAACGCGGCGTCGATCGCCCTGGCCCGCGGCTGCGGATTCCGCCTGGAGGGCTTCTCGCCGAAGATGCTCTTCGTCGACGGGGCCTGGCGGGACCACGAGCGCTGGGCGATCACCGCCGAGATGATCAGGGAGCCGGGGCGGCGCTGAGCCGGACCCCGGCCGGGATCACGCCTGACGGTCCACGTACTCGTAGACCGACCCGTCCGGATGCAGGGCGATCAGGTTGCGGCCCGCCGGTGAGGCGATGGGGCCCGCGATGATGTGGGCGCCCACCTCGGTCAGCACCTTGTGGGTCTCCTCGACGTCCGTCACGGCGATCGTCGCGGCCACCTTGCGCAGCACCTCCAGTTCCGCCGGCGGCCCGCTCATCAGCAGGAAGCAGCCGATCGCCGCCACCTGGACACCGCCTCGTTCGAAGCGCTGGGCTCTGCCGCCCGCCAGCCGTTCGTAGA
The DNA here is from genome assembly GCF_044459945.1 of Streptomyces sp. NPDC050164. Classification (NCBI taxonomy): domain Bacteria; kingdom Bacillati; phylum Actinomycetota; class Actinomycetes; order Kitasatosporales; family Streptomycetaceae; genus Streptomyces; species Streptomyces sp. NPDC050164. The sequence continues at coordinate 115,787 of NZ_JBITJK010000014.1, read as the reverse complement.
AGGGGATCGCGGTCTCGAGGTCGTCGACGCAGACGCGCAGTGTGGCACCCAGAATCTCCATGGGGACGAGCCTAGTTACGCGCGAGGGGGCGAGGGTACCCGGTCGGGTATGAAGCCGCTGGATCACCTGGAGCATCTGGACAAGCATCTGGTCGACGAGCTGGCACAGGTGGCGCGCGAGACCGTCCGGGACGAACTGCGCGAGCAGACGCGCAAGCAGCGCCGCAAGGCCGCGCTGTACGCCGCGTCCGGTGCCCTCGCCCTGTACGCGGGCGCGGCCCTCGCGCTCGCCGTGGGACTGGCCCTCGCCCTCGGCCTGCCCGACTGGGCCGCCGCGCTGATCACCGCCGCGATCCTGGGTGCCGTGGCGTACGTGCTGCGCGGCATGGCCCGGCCGGGCCCGGCGCACGCGGCCGGCATGACGCCGGGACACGAGAGCACCGGCCCGGGCACCGGGGTGCCCGGCGGTGTGCCGCCCGTGCCGCCGGCCCCGCCCGCCGCCGGACCGGTCGCCGGAGCCGCCGGCGGGCCCGCCCCGGGCTTGGTGCCGCCGCGGCCGACGGACGACCCCGACGTGCCTGGCCGCAGGGCGTGATCAGAGGTGAGCACGACAGAGACACCGCACGGCCGCGTCGTCGTGGTGACCGGGGCCAGCGGCGGCGTGGGACGGGCCACGGCCCGGGCCTTCGCCGCCGGGGGCGACCGGGTCGCCCTGCTGGCCCGGGGCAGTGAGGGGCTCGCCGCCGCGGCCGACGAGGTGAGGCGCGCCGGGGGCGAGGCCCTCGTCATCGGCGTGGACGTCTCCGACGCCAAGGCCGTCGACGACGCGGCCCAGCAGGTCGTCGACACCTTCGGCCCCATCGACGTCTGGGTCAACAACGCCTTCACCGGTGTCTTCGCGCCCGTCACGGAGATCGGACCGGACGAGTTCCGCCGCGTGACCGAAGTGACCTATCTGGGCTATGTGTTCGGCACCCGGGCGGCCCTGCGCCACATGCTGCCGCGCGACCGCGGCACGATCGTGCAGGTGGGCTCCGCGCTCGCCTACCGGGGTATCCCGCTCCAGTCGGCGTACTGCGGGGCCAAGCACGCGATCCAGGGGTTCAACGAGTCCCTGCGCTGCGAGCTGCTGCACTGGCGCAGCGGGGTGCGTACGACGATGGTGCAACTGCCGGGCCTCAACACCCCGCAGTTCGACTGGGTGCTGAACCGCATGCGCGGCCGGGCCCGGCCGGTCGCGCCCGTGTACCAGCCGGAGATCGCGGCCAGGGCGATCGTGTACGCGGCGTCGCACGCGGGGCGCCGGGAGTACTGGGTGGGCGCCTCCACGGCCGCCACCCTCGTCGCCAACGCCGTCGTCCCCGGGCTGCTGGAGCGCTATCTGGCGCGCACGGGCTTCTCGTCGCAGCAGGAGGGGGACCGGCACGACGGGACGGACAACCTGTGGGCCCCGGCGGACGGGCCGCAGGGTCACGACTTCGGCGCGCACGGGCGGTTCGACGACGAGGCCGTGCACGACAGCCCGCAGCAGTGGGTCTCACGGAACCGGCGGCGGATGGGCGCGGCCCTGACCGTGGGGGCGGCGGGAGTCCTGGCCGCACGCAAACTGGCCGGGCAGGCTCGCCGGTAGGCGGTCAGGGCTCAGTCGGGTTCCGGGGCGCCGTCGAGGAACCCGAGCAGGACCGCCGCCTCCGCCCGGAGCCGGGCGGCTCGGTCGGCGTGCGCGGGTCCGGTCAATCGCGCCGCCGCCTCCAGCCGTTCGGAGGCCTCGGCGCGCACCACGTCCACCACGTCACGTTCGCTCAGCTCACGCCGCACCGCCTCGGTGGCGTAGGCACCGGCCGGCGACGCCTCAAGTGCCGCGGCGCGGTGGGCGGTTTCGTCCACGGGTACCGCCTCGGCGTTGTCCAGCGCGGCCAGCGTTGCGCGCAAGGCGCTCACCGCGGCCTTGTCGCGGGCACGCATCGCTTCCGGCAGGGCATCACGCATACGAAGGCGCAAAGACATGGCGACGACTCTAGGGTCTGTCGTTTGGATCACGCCGCAGACGCGGGGTCTGGCACCGAGCAGAACAGTCGCTTCCCTGCGACCTGATCTGAACGACAGACCCTAGGCGACCCGGAACTCCGCCACCCCCTGCGTCCGCAGGGTGAGCCCGTGGCCCACGCCCCGGGTCGGGCGGATCGTGCCGCCCGTGGGGTCCAGGGCACCGTCGAAGAACATGTCCTCGATGCGGACGTGGTCGTGGAACCACTCGATGTGCCGGAGGTTGGGGAGCGAGGCGGCCGCCGCCGCGTGGGCGTGCGGGGCGCAGTGCGCGGAGACCTCCAGGCCGTGGGCGTGGGCCACGACCGCCCCGGCCATGATCATCCGGGCGAAACAGGGCAGGTCGAAGCAGTACTCCCCGGCCGTCACGTCGCACACCACCGCGTCCCGGACCAGCCTGAGGCCCGTCAGGTCGTCCGAGGGCACCGGCTCCTCGAACCAGCCCACGCCGTGCTCGGCGAGGGCGTGGCCGACGCGCACCGCCCTTGCGGGTGTAGGCGCCGCCTGCGTCGACGTACAACTCCGCCTCCGGGCCGATGATCTGGCGTGCCGCGCGGACGCGGTGCGGCGGGCCACCTCGCGGCCTCTTGATCTTCACGCGCGGGATGTGCTGCCCGTGCACCCAGCCGTTGAGTTGCGCGGCCATGGGGGCCCCTCCCACGCCCTTAAGGCAGTGGGGGAGCGTGTCGTGGTACGTCGTGAAGCCCCCGCTGCCGTACACCGGCACCCGCCCACAGGGCGATGTCCAGTGCCGAGATCGCGCAGGACGCGATGCCCGGGCGGCCCGCGTTGCGCACCGAGCGGCACATCGCGTCGTGCACGGCCGCGATGTCCAGGGCGCTCATGCCCTCGACCAGCGGGGCGAGTTCGGCGGTGAGGACGTCACCGACCGACTCCGGGCCGTACGTCCAGCCCGTGCCGGTCGTGGAGTCCCAGGCCAGCGTGCCCGTCCGCCTCGGGAGCGTCCGTCGGCACCGTGTACACGGACGCGACGGGGCGGTGGAGTTCCATCGGGTCGCCCGGCCTTCCGTCAGACGGCCTGGTGGAGCTGCGGCAGCACCTTCGTGCGGTAGAAGTCGAAGAAGCCGCGCAGGTCCGGGCCGATCTGGTTGACGTAGACCCGGTCGAAGCCCGCGTCGGCGAACTGCTTCAGCTCGGCCACGTGCTCGTCCACGTCGTCGCCGCACACCCGGTTCTCGCGCACCATGTCCTCGGTGACCAGCTGCTGCGCCTGCTCGAAGTGCTTCGGGGAAGGCAGCACCTGGCCGAGTTCGCCCGGCAGCTGCTCGTTCGCCCAGAGCCGGTGGACGGTCTTCACGGCCTCGTCCTGGTCGGTGTCGTAGCAGACCTTGGTGCCGCCGCTGACGAGTTTTCCGCCGCCTCCGCCCTTGCGGTACTGCTCCACCATCGTCTCGTCCGGCTCGATGGTGATGTAGCCGTCGCCGACGCGGGACGCGAGCTGCGTGGCCGCCGGGCCGAAGCCGGAGATGTCGATCGGGATCGGCTCGTCCGGGACCGTGTAGAGGCGGGCGTTCTCCACCGTGTAGTGCGGGCCGTGGTGGTTGACCTCCTCGCCGGTGAACAGCCGGCGCATCACCTGGATGGCCTCCTCCAGCATGTCCAGACGGACGTGGGCCGGCGGCCAGTGGTCACCCAGGATGTGCTCGTTGAGCGCCTCGCCGGAGCCGACGCCGAGCCGGAAGCGGTTGTCCGTCATCACCGCGCTGGTCGCCGCGGCCTGCGCCACCACCGCCGGGTGCATCCGCACGGTCGGGCAGGTCACGGCAGTCTCGACCGGCAGGGACACCGCCTCGGACAGCGCGCCGATCACCGACCACACGAACGGGCTCTGGCCCTGCTCGTCGTTCCACGGGTGGTAGTGGTCCGAGATCCACAGCGCCTGGAATCCGGCCTGCTCGGCCATCCGCGCCTGCTCGATCAGCTCGGCGGGTCCGTACTGCTCGCACGAGAGGAAATAGCCGTACTCGGGCATGGGGGAGTGCCTCCGCGACGTGGGCGGTTCGTATCCCGCACCGGGTACCCGGGCGCCGGTCCGGAAACCGGCGGCGTCCGGGCGAGAGGGCCCCGGCGGACGTTTGAGTGCCCTGGCCAGGGGGACGCGGAAGGCTCCCGAGCTACGCGACAGCGCCGGAGGCGAACCGTGAGTCGACCCCGCATCGTGATCGTCGGTGCCGGCTTCGCCGGGTACCGCACGGCCCGCACCCTGTCCCGGATGACCCGGGGCCGGGCGCACGTCACCCTGCTGAACCCGACCGACTACTTCCTGTATCTGCCCCTGCTGCCCCAGGTCGCCGCCGGGGTCCTGGAGCCGCGCCGGGTCACGGTCTCCCTCTCCGACACGCTGCCGGACGTACGGCTCGTGCTGGGCGAGGCCGACCGGATCGACCTCGACGGACAGACCCTGCACTACACCGGCCCCGAGGGCGACGGCGGCACGCTCGCCTACGACCGGCTGGTGCTCGCCGCCGGCAGCGTCAACAAGCTGTTGCCGATCCCCGGCGTCGCCGAGTACGCGCACGGCTTCCGGGGGCTGCCGGAGGCCCTGTACCTGCGCGACCACGTGACCCGGCAGGTGGAGCTGGCGGCCGCCGCCGACGATCCCAAGAGCTGCGCCGCGCGGTGCACCTTCGTCGTGGTCGGGGCCGGCTACACCGGCACCGAGGTCGCCGCGCACGGGCAGATGTTCACCGACGCGCAGGTCCGCAAGCACCCGCTGCGGCAGGGCATGCGGCCGCGCTGGATGCTGCTGGACGTGGCGCCGCGGGTGCTGCCCGAGATGGACGAGAAGCTGTCCACCACCGCCGACCGGGTGCTGCGGCAGCGGGGCGTGGACGTGCGGATGGGCACCTCCGTGAAGGAGGCCACGCCCGACGGGGTGGTGCTGACCGACGGCGAGTTCGTCGAGACCCGGACGCTGGTGTGGTGCGTGGGCGTACGGCCCGACCCGCTGGTCGAGTCCCTCGGGCTGCCGATGGAGAAGGGGCGGCTGCTCGTCGACCCGCACCTGCAGGTGCCGGGCCGGCCCGAGCTGTTCGCCTGCGGTGACGTGGCCGCGGTGCCGGATCTGGAGAAGCCGGGGAGCTACACGCCGATGACCGCGCAGCACGCCTGGCGGCACGGCAAGGTCGCGGCGGAGAACGTCGCCGCCTCGCTCGGCCTCGGCGGGGCGCGCAAGCCCTACCGCCATCGTGACCTGGGCTTCGTCGTGGACCTGGGCGGTGCGAAGGCTGCCGCCAACCCGCTCGGCGTGTCCCTGTCCGGGGTGCCGGCGGGTGCGGTGACGCGGGGCTACCACCTCGCCGCGATGCCCGGCAACCGCGTCCGGGTCGCCGCCGACTGGCTGCTGGACGCGGTACTGCCGCGTCAGGCTGTGCAGTTGGGGCTCGTCCGGTCCTGGTCCGTGCCGCTGGACACGTCCTCGCCGGAGCTGGCCCGGGTGCCGGGCGGGCCGGAACGGCGGCAGGACGCGAGCGCCCGGTCGGGGCCGGGGGCGGCGATCGAGGCCGACACACACGGCGGGGGGACCGGCGCCGGGCCCGGGCAGGGCCGGGCCGGAGACGAACCCGCGAAGGGGCAGCCCGGATCCAGGGCGACGCAGGACCAGCCCGGGTCCGGGTCCGCGCAGCGCCGATCGGAGACGGAACTCGCCAAGGGCCGACCGGGCGGCGAGCCGACCAGGAACTGGCCCGCCGACGAGCCTGCCAAGGGGCCGCTCGGGAGCGGGTCGGCGAAGGGGCAGCCGGGTGGTGAGCCGACGAAGGGGCGGCTCGGTGGTGAGCCGGCCGGGAGCCAGGCCGGGGGTGAGCCCGCGAAGGGGCGTTCCGGTGGTGAGTCGGCCAGGAACCAGCCTGGCGGTGAGCCCGCGATGGGGCAGCCGGGTGGTGAGTCCGCCAAGAACCAGCCCGGGGGTGAGCCCGCGAAGGGGCAGCCCGGTGGCGAGCCCGCCAAGAACCAGCCCGGCCGCGAACCCGCCAAGAACCAGCCCGAGCCCACCCCACAACCCCCGCCCGACCAGCCACCCCCCGGCCCCGACACCGCCCCCGGCCCCGTCAAGCGATCCGACGCCCCGGACGACTCCGCGAAAGGAGACTCATGAACACCGGTGAACTCACCGACCTCGGACAGCAGCTGCGCGTGGACAGTGTCCGCGCTGCCGCCGCCGCGGGCTCCGGGCACCCGACGTCATCCATGTCAGCCGCCGACCTGATGGCCGTCCTGCTCGCCCGCCACTTCCGCTACGACTTCGACCGCCCCGCCCACCCCGGCAACGACCGCTTCGTCCTCTCCAAGGGACACGCCTCGCCGCTGCTGTACTCCGCGTACAAGGCGGCCGGCGCCATCGACGACGAGGAACTGCTCACCTTCCGCAAGCTGGGCAGCCGTCTCGAAGGTCACCCCACACCCCAGCGCCTGCCGTGGGTCGAGACGGCCACCGGCTCGCTCGGGCAGGGCCTGCCGGTCGGTGTCGGTATCGCGCTGGCCGGCAAGCGGCTCGACCGCACCGGCTACCGCGTGTGGGTGCTGTGCGGCGACAGCGAACTGGCCGAGGGATCCGTGTGGGAGGCCGCCGAGCACGCCGGGTACGAGCACCTGGACAACCTCACCTTGATCGTCGACGTCAACCGGCTCGGCCAGCGCGGCCCGACCCGGCACGGCCACGACCTGGACGCCTACGCCCGCCGCTTCCAGGCCTTCGACTGGCACACCGTAGAGATCGACGGGCACGACCTGGACGCCGTCGACCGCGCCTACGGCGAGGCCGCGTCCACCAAGGGCCAGCCCACCGCGATCCTGGCCCGCACTCTCAAGGGCAAGGGCGTCGAGGCCGTCCAGGACCGCGAGGGCCTGCACGGCAAGCCGCTGCCCGAGGCCGACGAGGCGATCGCCGCACTCGGCGGCCCGCGCGACATCCGCGTCCGGGTGCAGGAGCCGCCCGCCGCCCGCATGCTGCACTCCGTCCACACCGGGAACTTCGAACTGCCGACGTGGGACAAGGGCGAGGAGGTCGCCACCCGCAACGCCTTCGGGCAGGCGCTGACCGCGCTCGGCACCGGCCGCGGCGACATCGTCGCCCTGGACGGCGAGGTCGGCGACTCCACCCGCGCCGAGTTCTTCGCCAAGGAGCACCCCGACCGCTACTTCGAGTGCTACATCGCCGAGCAGCAGCTGGTCGCCTCGGCGGTCGGGCTCGCGGCCCGCGGCTGGGTGCCGTACGCCGCCACCTTCGCGGCCTTCCTGACCCGGGCGTACGACTTCATCAGGATGGCGTCCATCAGCGGCTCCGGCATCAACCTCGTCGGCTCGCACGCGGGCGTCGCCATCGGCCAGGACGGGCCCAGCCAGATGGGTCTGGAGGACCTGGCGATGATGCGGGCGGTACACGGCTCGACCGTGCTGTACCCCTGTGACGCCAACCAGACCGCGCGGCTCGTCGGCGCGATGGCCGGCCTGGAGGGCGTCCGCTACCTGCGCACCTCGCGCGGCGAGAGCCCGGTGATCTACGGCCCGGACGAGGAGTTCCCGGTCGGCGGCAGCAAGGTGCTGCGCTCCTCCGACCGCGACCGGCTGACCCTCGTCGCGGCGGGCGTCACCGTGCACGAGGCGCTGGCCGCCGCCGACGCCCTGGAGGGAGAGGGCATCCAGGCGCGGGTGATCGACCTGTACTCGGTGAAGCCCGTCGACCGGGCCGCCCTGCGCCGGGCCGCCGAGGAGACCGGCTGCCTGGTGACCGTGGAGGACCACCACCCGGAGGGCGGCATCGGCGACGCGGTCCTGGAGGCCTTCGCCGACGGACGCCCCGTACCGCGCCTGGTACGGCTCGCCGTGCGCAGCATGCCGGGCTCGGCGTCCCCCAAGGAGCAGCTGCACGCCGCGGGTATCGACGCCGAGTCGATCGCGGCGGCCGGGCGGCTGCTGGTGGAGGAGGCGGTCGTGCCGTGAGCGGCGGCGACGGCACGCGCAGGGTGCGGGCGGGCCGCCGCACGGTGGAGGTACACCGGCCGGACAAGGTGCTCTTCCCCGGCGGCGGCGACGCCAAGGAGTACACCAAGGGCGACCTGGTGGACTACCACCGGGCCGTCGCGCCCTTCATGCTGCCGCACCTGCGCGGCCGTCCGCTGATGCTGGAGCGGCACCCGGACGGGCTCGACGGCCCGCGGTTCATGCAGAAGAACACCCCGGAGAACTACCCGGAGTGGATCACCCGTGTCGAGGTGGCCAAGGAGGGCGGCACCGTCCGCCACGTCCTCTGCGACGACACCGCCACCCTCCTCTACCTGGCCGACCAGGCCAGCATCACCCTGCACCGCTGGCTTTCCCGCGCCGACAGCGTCGACCACCCCGACCGGCTGGTCTTCGACCTCGACCCCGCGGGGGACGACTTCGACGCCGTACGGGAGGCCGCCCGGCTGCTGGGGGAGCTGCTGGACGAGCTTCAGCTGCCCTCGGCGCTGATGACGACCGGGTCGCGGGGGCTGCACGTGATCGTGCCGTTGAACGGCCGGCACGACTTCGACGAGGTGCGCTCCTTCGCCCGGGACGTCGCCGACACCCTCGCCGGCGCCCACCCCGACCGGCTCACCACCGCCGCCCGCAAGAAGGACCGCGGGGAGCGGCTCTACCTCGACGTGCAGCGCAACGCCTACGCGCAGACCGCCGTCGCGCCCTTCACGGTCCGGCCCCGGCCGGGCGCGCCCGTGGCGACCCCCATCACCTGGGACCAGCTGGACGACCCGGAGCTGCACGCCCGCCGCTGGACCATCGCCGACGCGGTGGAACAGGCCCGCACCAATCCCTGGTCGGCCCTGCTGAACCGCGGCCGGGCGCTGGGACCGGCCCGGCGGCGGCTGAACGCCTTACGAGGCTGAGCCACCCCCGTGTCTCTGTCGGCGGGTGGCAGATGCACGCGCCCGTAGAGGTTTGGCGAACACTCTTGCGGCCACACGGAGGGGGAGGTGGCCATGTCGAACACAAAAAACACGCAAGAGTCACAGAGTTCACAGGAATCTCAGAACTCTCAGAATTCACGCAAACCGACTGACAACACGATCGACGACCGGCCGAGCCCCATGGAGGTGCTGCGCCAGGCGCGCGGCCAGCTCGCGGAGCTCACCGGCATGACCGCCGAGTCCGTGTCGTCCTTCGAGCAGAACGAGCAGGGCTGGGCACTGGAGGTCGAGGTCCTCGAACTCGAGCGGGTGCCCGACACGATGAGCCTGATGGCGAGCTATCAGGTCGAGCTTGACGCCCAGGGGCAGCTCACGGGTTATCGCCGGGTCCGCCGCTACGAGCGGGGGCGATCCGACCCGCGAAGGGGCGGCGGTCACTAGGCCGCCCGACCGGACCCACACCCACAGACAAGGAGGGACATCCGGCATGACAGTCGTACCGGCACAGCAGACCGGCGGCGGAGGCGGCAGCAGCGGTCTCTACGACGTGCTTGAACTCGTTCTGGACAGGGGGCTCGTCATCGACGCATTCGTGCGAGTCTCCCTGGTCGGCATCGAGATCCTCAAGATCGACGTTCGTGTCGTCGTCGCCAGCGTCGATACCTATCTGCGCTTCGCCGAGGCGTGCAACCGGCTCGACTTGGAGGCTGGGCCGCGCAAGGACCCGGGCCTGCCCGACCTGGTCGGGGAGATGACCGAGTCCGGCGCGCGCGGGAAGTCCAAGGGGGCGCTGTCCGGCGCCGCCGAAACCATTTCCGACGCCTTCAAGCAGGCACGTTCCGAGGGCTCCGAGCCTGAGGCCGAGTCCCGTCCGCGGGCCCGCAAGAGCACGTCCGCCCGCCGGAAGGAGGAGCAGGAGTGAGCACCTACGTCTACGGCATCGCGGCGAGCTCGCACCCCGGGCTTCCCGAGGGCATGGGCGGCGTCGGTGACCCGCCCCGTCCGGTGCGCATCCTGCGTGAGGGCGACCTGGCGGCCGTCGTCAGCGAGGCGCCCGAAGGGCTGAGGCCCAAGCGCAAGGACCTGCTCGCCCACCAGAACGTGCTCAGCGAGGCGGGCGCGGTCGGCTGTGTGCTGCCCATGCGGTTCGGCAGTGTCGCCCCGGACGACAACTCGATCACCGGGGTCCTCGCCGAGCGCGCCGAGCACTACAAGGAGCGCCTGCGGGCCCTGGACGGCCGGGTCGAGTACAACGTCAAGGCCAACCACGTCGAAGAGGCCGTACTGCACCAGGTGATGGCCGAGAACCCGGACATCCGGGGTCTCGCGGAGGCCAATCGGCAGGTCGGCGGCGGCAGTTACGACGACAAGATCCGGCTCGGCGAGATGGTCGCGGCCGCGGTCAAGGCCCGGGAGGCCGAGGACGGCGGCGCAGTTCAGCGTGTCCTGGAGCCGGCCGCCGAGGCCGTGAGCGTGGGCCCCGAGTCCACCGGCTGGCTGGCCAACGTGTCGTTCCTGGTGGACCGGGAGTCGGCCGAGACCTTCCTGGCGGCCGTGGAACAGGCCCGCAAGGAACTGCCGCACCTGGAGGTGCGGGTCAACGGACCGCTGCCGCCGTACAGCTTCGTCGAGCCCGGCCCGACCGAGCCGGCGGGCACCGTATCGAGCGGTACGGACACCGGAGTGGGGTGACGACATGGGTCTGATCTCGGAGGTGCTGCTGCTGCCGTTCGCACCGGTGCGCGGCAGCGCCTGGGCCATCAGACAGGTTCTCCAGGAGGCCGAGCGGATCTACTACGACCCCGCCACGGTCCGGGCCGAACTGTCCCGCCTGGAGGAGCAGCTGGAGGCCGGTGAGATCACCGAGGAGGAGTTCGACCGCCGCGAGGACGAACTTCTCGACCGGTTGGAGATCGCTTCGCGCGGGAGCGCGGGAACGGGCAACGGGACAACACAATGAACCGAGTGGGACTGGGTCTCGCCGTGGGGGCCGGATACCTCCTGGGACGGACCAAGAAACTGAAGATGGCGGTGGCCGTCGGCAGCCTGGTGGCCGGGAAGAAGATGAACCTGAGCCCGCGCATGGTCGCGGACCTGGTCCAGCGGCAGCTGCGGAACAATCCGCAGGTCAAGGAGATCGGCGACCAGCTGCGGCAGGATCTGCGCGGTGTCGGCAAGGCGGCCTCCGGTGCCATGGTCGAGCGGCAGCTCGACGCTGTCGCCGACCGGTTGCACGGCCGTACGGCCCAGGTGCGCGACCAGCTGTCGGGCGTGGTTCCCGGCGGGCCTGAGGCCGAGGACGCCGAGGCCGAGGAGCCCGAGGGTGAGGCCGAGGAGCCCGAGGGTGAGGCCGAGGAGCCCGAGGACTCCGGGCCGGAGGAGGACGAGGAGCCGGAGCCGGCCCCGAAGGCGGCGGCGAAGAAGGCCCCGGCCAAGAAGGCGCCCGCGCAGAAGATGACGCGGAAGGCCCCGGCGAAGAAGGCCCCCGCCAAGAAGACCGCAGGCAAGAAGGCGGCGGCGAAGAAGACCACGGCCGGGAGCAGGGGCGGCAGCTCCCGGACCCGGCTGCCGAAGGGAGGCGGTGAGCGATGACCGACACTCTCGGATCAGCGACCTCCGCCGCAAGCGGAGCGACGAAGAACCCGCTCACCGACGTGGCCCACAGCGAGGCCGCCGACCGGCTGAAGGCCGAGTTGCAGGAGTACGTCGCCGCCCAGGCCACCCGCATGCTGACCGGCGTGGGCCGCAAGCTCGGCGAGACCACCGGCAAGCTGAACGACATCGCCGAGGGCAACAGCCCCGGCTTCGCCAAGCTAGCCCTCGACGGCGGCCGCAAGCTCGCCGAGGGCAAGGGCCCGCTGCGCGCCGCACTGGAGACCGGCGGCTCGCACCTCAAGGACAAGGTCACGGGTGCCTTCAAGAACCTGGGCGGGGGCAAGGGCAAACGCAAGCGCTCGGCGGGCAAGAAGCCCACCGTCATCATTGAGCACATCGATGTCGGCGTGCCGCTGCGCACGGCGTACGACCAGTGGACCCAGTACCAGGACTTCAGCACCTTCGCGAAGGGTGTCAAGGCCGCGAACAAGGCCGACGACACCACCTCGGACTGGCAGTTGAAGGTCTTCTGGTCCAACCGCAGCTGGAAGGCGAAGACGACGGAGCAGCTGCCCGACGACCGCATCGCGTGGACCTCGGAAGGCGCCAAGGGCACCACGAAGGGCGTCGTCTCCTTCCACCGGCTCACCGACGACCTCACGCGCGTCCTGCTGGTCATCGAGTACTACCCGTCCGGCCTCTTCGAGAAGACCGGCAACATCTGGCGGGCCCAGGGCCGCCGCGCCCGGCTCGACCTGAAGAACTTCGTCCGCTTCATCACGATCAAGGGCGAGGCGGAGGACGGCTGGCGCGGCGAGATCCGCGACGGCGAGGTAGTCCGCAGCCACGAGGACGCGCTCGCCGAGGAGGAGTCCGAGGAGGAGTCCGAGGAGGAGCGCCCCGAGGACGAGGAGCCCGAGGACGAGCAGCCCGAGGACGAGCAGCCCGAGGACGAGTACGCCGACGAGGAGGAAGAAGAAGGCGAGGAGGAACCCGAGGGCGAGGACGAAGCCGAGGCCGAGTACGACGAGGAGGCCGAAGGCGAGGAGGAGCCCGAGGAAGAGGCTGAAGGGGAGTACGAGGAAGACGAGGCCGACGAGGACGAGAAAGAGCACGCCGTAGGCGGGAGCCGGCGATGACGATGCCCAGCAGGATGCCCGAGCCCTATGGCCAGGGGAGCGGCTCCAACCTCGCCGACATCCTGGAACGGGTGCTCGACAAGGGCATCGTCATCGCGGGCGACATCCGCATCAACCTGCTCGACATCGAACTCCTCACCATCAAGCTGCGTTTGATCGTCGCCTCGGTGGACAAGGCGAAGGAGATGGGAATCGACTGGTGGGAGACCGACCCGGCACTGAGCTCGCGGGCCCGTCGTGATGAACTGACCCGTGAGAACGCCGAGTTGCGCGAGAGGCTGGCCCGGCTGGAGGAACTGGAGCCCGGCCGTGCGCAGAAGAAGGAGGCACCGTGACCGGACTGCGGTACGTCTACGCCGTCTGCCGCCCCTTCGGCACGCCGCTCCAGTCCCAGCTGACGGGGGTGGCGGGCGATCCGCCCAGAGCGCTGAACCACCACGGCCTCGTCGCCGTGGTCAGCCACGTACCGGAGCGGGACTTCGCGGAGGAACCGCTCCGCGCCCATCTGGAGGACCTCGACTGGCTCACCGAGACCGCCCGTGCCCACCAGGGCGTGATCGACGCGCTCACCACCGTCACGACCCCGCTGCCGCTGCGGCTCGGCACCGTCTTCCGGGACGACAGCGGCGTACGGACGATGATCGAGGCCCGCGAAGAGGACTTCCGGCGCACCCTCGACCGGCTGGAGGGCCGGGTCGAGTGGGGCGTGAAGGTGTACGCGGAGTCCGAACCGCAGGAGAGGGCCCGGCCCGCGCAGAAAGCCGCGTCGGGCCGCGACTACCTGCGGCAGCGGCGTATGCAGACCAGGTCGCACGAGGAGATGTGGCAGAAGGCGGAAAGCTTTGCGAGTCGACTGCACGAGAAGCTTTCCGCATTCGCGGAGGATTCCCGGCTGCATCCCCCGCAGAACCCCGCGCTTTCCAAAGCGACCGGGCGGAACGTGCTGAACGCCGCCTATCTCGTACCACGCGCGCATTCCGAGGAATTCGTGGAAATGGTAGACCGTACGAAGGGCGAGGTGCCCGGAATGCGCGTCGAACTCACCGGCCCCTGGGCGGCCTATTCGTTCGCCGGGGAGGCCACATGACCGACGGGGAGAAGCCGTGACCGTAGTGGAACGCCGTGAGGTCGCCCTCGTGGACCTGCTCGACCGGCTGCTCGCCGGCGGTGTCGTGATCACGGGGGACATCACGCTGCGCATCGCCGACGTCGACCTCGTCCGTATCGACCTCAACGCGCTCATCAGCTCGGTGAACGCCCAGGTGCCTTCCCCGTTCGAGGAGTTGCTGTGACGTCGTCCGACCAGCCCGCGCGAAATCCGCGGCCGCGCCGCAACCGGCTGGACCTGGAACCCGACACCGTAGAGCGTGACCTGGTCAAACTCGTGCTCACGGTGGTGGAACTGCTGCGCCAGCTCATGGAGCGCCAGGCGCTGCGCCGGTTCGACGTGGGGGACCTGACCGAGGAGCAGGAGGAGCGGATCGGGCTCACGCTGATGCTGCTCGAGGAGCGGATGACGGAGCTGCGCGACCGCTACGGACTGCGGCCCGAGGACCTCAATCTGGACCTCGGGCCGCTCGGACCGCTGCTTCCCCGGGACGGGGGCTAATTCACCACCTGTACCACCGGCCCCTGCCTCCGGTCGCCGACGTACCACGGACGAAGAATCCCAGCAGCCACAGAACGAGAACCGCCAACGCGATCCACCAGAGCATCTCTACTGCGAATCCGGCACCGAACAGAACCAAGGCCAGAAGCAGCACCAGCAGGATGGGAACCATAATTCGAACCTCCTGCTTTTCGGGTGTCCCCGAATCGGTGTTTCAGGCGTCTTTCCGGCAGAGAATTTCTCCGTGCAGCACGCTGAACCAGCCGTCCTCCCGCTCCCCCCACTCCCGCCAGGCGTCGGCCACGGCCCGCAACTGCGCCACGCTCGCGTGCCCGCCCAGCCGGGCCCGGTCCGCGTATGCCGACGCCAGCGTCCGGTCGGCCCACAGCCCGCTCCACCAGGCCCGCTCCTGACGCGTGGCGAAGGTCCAGGTGCCGGAGGTCGCCGTGACGTCCGTGAACCCGGCTCGCAGCGCCCACGCCTTCAGCCGGCGCCCGGCATCCGGCTCACCGCCGTTGGCCCGGGCGACCCGGCGGTAGAGGTCCAGCCAGCAGTCGAGCCCCTCGGACGCCGGAAACCAGGTCATGGCCTCGTAATCCGCGTCCCGCACGGCGACGAGGCCCCCGGGCTTCACCACCCGCCTCATCTCGCGCAGCGCCCGCACCGGATCCCCCACGTGCTGAAGCACCTGGTGGGCGTGCACCACACAGAAGGTGTCGTCCGGGTAGTCCAGGGCGTGCACGTCGGCGACCGCGAAGTCGACGTTGGCCAGCCCGCGCCCGGCAGCCGTGGCACGCGCCCGCTGAAGGATCTCCGGCTCCCGGTCGACGCCGGTGACATGCCCGTCGGGTACGAGCCCGGCCAGGTCGGCGGTGATGGTGCCCGGCCCGCACCCGACGTCCAGGATCTTCATGTGGGGGCGGAGCGAAGGCGCCAGATACGCGGCCGAGTTGGCGGCGGTCCGCCAGGTGTGCGAACGCAGCACCGATTCGTGGTGCCCGTGCGTGTAGACGGCGGTCTCCCGTGGTTCCGGCATGGCGGATCCCACCCCTTCGTTTCGGGTCGGCATGGGATCACCGTACGCAGTTAGGCCGTATGTTGAGACTCAATTCCCGTCATATGGACTGACGGTGTGTCAGTCAGGAGGGATCGGCCGGTAGACGGTCAGCGCCTCGGGCAGCTTCTCCAGGGTGACGCGGCCCTCCACTTCGATGACTTCGCCGTCGTAGGCGAGGAGCGTGCCGGGCGCCACGTGATCCAGCCGCAGCCGTCCCACCTGCACGGCGGCGTGGGCGGGGGAGCGGGTCAGCGGCCCCGCGAGGGCGGCGGCCAGCAGCCGGACCGCCGGCCGGCGCCCGCCGTGCACGACCCGCACGTCGAGCTGCCCGTCCGCCAGGTCCCTCCGGCGTCCGGAGGCCAGCCCCATGCGGTGGTAGGTGCCGTTCCCGGCGAACAGCAGCCACAAGGGACGCGTACGGCCCTGGAACTCGGCCTCCAGCGGGTGCCGGTCGGCCCGCAGCACGCGCAGGGCCGCGACCACGCCGGCGGGCCAGCCGCCGATCCGGTGCGACCAGCGCTCCCGCTCGCGCACGAGTTCCGGGTAGACGCCGACACTGCACGTGTTGAGGAAGACACCGTGCTTCCCGCCGCAGGAGTACCGGCCCACGTCCACGCGCACGGCCTCGCCCGCACGCAGCGCGCCGGCGAGATCGCGTACGTCCTCGATGCCCAGGTCGTAGGCGAAGTGGTTGAGGGTCCCGCCCGGCAGCACCGCGAGGGGCAGGCGGAAGCGGAGCGCGACGCCGGCGGCGGCGTTCACCGTGCCGTCCCCACCGCACACGCCGAGGACCCGGGCGCGGGTGGCCGCCTTCTCCAACTCGGCGGGCACGTCTGACGGCTCGCACTCGACGATCTCGGCCCGGGGAAGGGCGTCCCGCAGGGCACGGGCGCGCTCGGCGCTCCCCGCGGCGGTGTTCGCCACCAGCACGAGTCCCTCGCCGTCCGGCAGCGCCGGGACCTCGGCGCGGGGACGGGCCGGCGGGGCGACCTGGCCGCGCGTCGGCACCAGGCCCCGCACGGCGAACGCTGCACCCACGCCGAGGGCGACGCCCGTCAGGACGTCGCTCGGGAAGTGCGCGCCGCTGCGGACGCGGGAGAGGGCGACGGAGGCGGCCACCGGGGCGACGACCGTGCCCCAGCCGGGGGACTCCAGGGCGACACCGGTCGCGAAGGCGGCGGCGGACGCGGCGTGCCCGGAGGGGAACGCGCTGGTGATCGACCGCCGCGTCGGCTGCCTGATCAGCGGGAGCGGGATGGGGGCCGGTGCCGGACGGGGATGGCGGGCCGTGCGCTTGCCAAGGGCGGTGACGGTGAGGGAGGCGAGGCCGAGTGACGCCAGTCCGCGGGTCGCAGCGCGGCGGGCGCGGGGGGTGCGGGTCGCCGCGAGAGCGGCGGCGGTCGCGAACCACAGGGTGCCGTGGTTCGCACTGCGACTCAGGCGGGGCAGGACGGGGTCCAAGGCGGCGGGCGTCATGGGATGCGGGTACCCGGAGGGGGGTGGACACACCGACCGTCCACGGGCAGGCTCGCGGTGATCATCGTGTCCGAAGAGGGGGATCCGAGGTATGAACGGGCGAGTGACGGCGGTCAGCAGCAACGGGGAGTACTCGTTCACGAAGCCGAACCGGGACAGCATCAGGCTGCTCGCCGGTCTCGGGGTGGAGGGGGACGTGCACGCCGGTGTGACGGTCAAGCACCGTTCGCGCGTCGCGCAGGATCCCACTCGGCCGAACCTGCGCCAGGTACACCTCATGCACGAGGAGCTCTTCGCCGAGGTCGGTGAGGAAGGGTTCAAGGTGGCGCCAGGCGAACTCGGCGAAAACATCACCACGCAGGGCATCGATCTGCTCGGTCTGCCGGTCGGCACGTTGCTGCGCGTCGGCGACAACGCGGTGCTGGAGGTGACCGGCCTGCGCAATCCCTGCCTGCAGATCGACAACTTCCAGGACGGGTTGCTGAAGCGGGTCGTCGGGCGTGACGAGGCGGGGAACGTCGTGCGCAAGGCCGGGATCATGAGCGTGGTGCGGGAAGGGGGCGTGGTGCGTCCCGGCGACACGATCGCGGCGGAACTCCCCACGGGTCAGCACCGGCCCCTGGACCCGGTCTGACACGTTCCCCGCGCCTCCCGGTACTCGGCGTCGCCGCTCAGGCCGGGTGGGTCCGCAGCCCGGCGGAGCGGGGTCCCGCTGCGCCCACCCGTGCCGCCCCAGCGGCACGATTGCCCGCAGCCAGGTGCGCGGCCCCGACCCACCACCGGCAGGCGAAGGCGCGCACCCCTACCGGAAATGCGTTTGCCCAGCGCGCCGTCGCCGCACAGAATCGCGCCCATGGGTCACCTCGAAGCCGCGCATCTGGAGTACTACCTACCCGACGGAAGGGCGCTGCTCGGTGATGTGTCGTTCCGGGTCGGGGAGGGCGCCGTCGTCGCCCTCGTGGGGCCCAACGGGGCCGGGAAGACGACCCTGCTCCGCATGCTCGCCGGTGAGATCAAGCCGCACGGCGGAACCGTCACCGTCGGCGGCGGACTCGGCGTGATGCGGCAGTTCGTCGGGTCCGTACGCGACGAGACGACCGTACGGGACCTGCTCGTGTCCGTCGCCACGCCCCGCATCCGCGAGGCGGCCCACGCCGTGGACACCGCCGAGCACGCCATCATGACCGTCGACGACGAGGCCGCCCAGCTGAAGTACGCCCAGGCCCTCGCCGACTGGGCCGAGGCCCGCGGCTACGAGGCCGAGACGCTGTGGGACATGTGCACCACGGCCGCCCTGGGCATCCCGTACGAGAAGGCGCAGTGGCGACAGGTCCGCACGCTCTCCGGCGGTGAGCAGAAGCGGCTCGTCCTGGAGGCCCTGCTCCGCGGCACGGACGAGGTGCTCCTCCTCGACGAGCCCGACAACTACCTCGACGTCCCCGGCAAACGCTGGCTGGAGGAACGGCTCAACGAGACCCGCAAGACCGTCCTCTTCGTCTCCCACGACCGCGAACTCCTCGCCCGCGCGGCCCAGCGCATCATCTCCCTGGAGCCGAGCCCGACCGGCGCCGACGCCTGGGTGCACGGCGGCGGCTTCGGCACGTACCACGAAGCCCGCCGCGAACGCTTCGCCCGTTTCGAGGAGTTGCGCAGGCGCTGGGACGAGAAACACGCCCAGCTGAAGAAGCTGGTGCTGAACCTGCGTCAGGCGGCGACCATCAGCCACGAGCTGGCCTCCCGCTACCAGGCCGCCCAGACCCGGCTGCGCAAGTTCGAGGAGGCCGGGCCGCCGCCCGAGCCGCCCCGCGAGCAGGACATCAGGATGCGGCTCAAGGGCGGCCGCACCGGCGTCCGGGCCGTCACCTGCGAGGGCTTGGAGCTGACCGGCCTGATGAAGCCCTTCGACCTGGAGGTCTTCTACGGCGAACGCGTCGCCGTCCTCGGCTCCAACGGCTCCGGCAAGTCCCACTTCCTGCGCCTCCTCGCCGGCGACGACGTGGCGCACACCGGCAACTGGAAGCTGGGAGCCCGGGTCGTACCCGGCCACTTCGCGCAGACGCACGCGCACCCGGAGCTGGAGGGCCGCACGCTGCTCGACATCCTGTGGAAGGAGTACGCACAGGACCGCGGCGCGGCCATGTCACGGCTGCGCCGCTACGAGCTGACGAACCAGGCCGAGCAGACGTTCGACCGCCTGTCCGGGGGCCAGCAGGCCCGCTTCCAGATCCTCCTCCTGGAGCTCCAGGGCGTGACGGCGCTCCTGCTCGACGAGCCGACCGACAACCTGGACCTGGAGTCCGCGGAGGCGCTCCAGGAGGGCCTGGAGGCCTTCGAGGGCACGGTACTCGCGGTCACGCACGACCGCTGGTTCGCCCGCTCCTTCGACCGCTACCTGGTCTTCGGCAGTGACGGCCGGGTCCGGGAGACCCCGGAACCGGTCTGGGACGAACGCCGGGTGGAACGGGCGAGGTGAACGGGCGGACAGAAGCCCGCCCAGCTGATCACTTCCAGCGGAGCAACGCCCCGAGCCCGCCGGCCGGAACCTCTCGCTCCGCAACGGCCAGTGCCGCCGCGTCCGTCGCCACGGCCGACCGGATCAACGCATCGTCCGCCCGGGCCGGCCAGGAGTGCTGCTCGCCGAGGATCTTCAGGTCCGTACGCCGCACGGCCAGCTGGTCCGGGTCCTCGCCGATCCACACCTCGCGGTGCGCGTCCGGCCCGTCCGGCCTGATCAGCAGCTCGTCGATGCGGTGCTCACGCGCCGCCTCGACCAGCGCGGGCACGCCCTCCACGGCCCCGGCCCGGCCCTCGTCGTCCGGATTCCGGGCCGCCCGGAACCGCTCCAGCTCCGCCTGGGCCTGCCGCGCCACATGCTCGGCGCGGGCGCGCTCCACGTCCTCGTCGAGGAGCCGGCTGCCGCTGCCGTGCGGCGCCTCGACGACGAGGTCGTGCAGCCGCTTGGGCAGCCGCTCGTGCACGGACCGTCGCTCACGGTCGTCACCGACGAGGATCAGCAGGTCGGCGCGGGTCTCCTCCTGGCACACGGCCAGCGCGTCGGCGATCTCCGCGGCGTTGTGCTCCCAGGTGTTCTCCACCCGCAGCTGGAAATGCCGCTCGGACCAGTCCACGGAGCTCGTCCGGTGCACCGGCCACTGACGCCCGGTGACGCTTCCGGCGCCCTCGCTGCCCAGTGCGCTGCGCAGCTCGAAGTCCGCGCCCTTGCGGTCGACGTACGCCACCACGCACACCGGGTCCTCGCCGGCCAGCTCCAGCAGCGGCGTGACACGCGGCAGCGGGGCACATTCGGCCCAGTCGCCCCCCTGTGGGGGACGGGCCAGCGGCGGGTCGAGGACCACCTCGCCGGCGCGGGCGAACAGGGCCCGGCCGTGCGGTTCGGAGGAGTGCCGCAGGTCCTCGATCGCGCTCTGTACGGCCCGGCAGGTCGCCTCGTCCGCGCCCTGGGCGGCCAGCTGCCTGGCCATCGCCTGGGCCGTGAGCTGCCGCTCGTGGGGGGTGTCCTCCGTATGCCGGGAGGTGTCGACGTACACCGAGGCCCAAGGCCCGGGGTGTTCGTACAGTGGGTGCAGAAAGGCGAGATCCATGGCTCCCTCCCGGATGCCGCTCGGGGGTAGTGCTCAGTTGCTCCCCGGGCGGGTACCCGGACCGCATGAACGAACACGACGAGCGGGGCAACACCATGACCGGAGTGGACCCTGATCGGCTGGACGACCAGCAGCTGATGAAGGAGCTGGAGACCATCCACCGCACGCGCCACGACACGCTGCTCTACGGCTCGAACGACGCGCTGCGGGCCCACAACGAGCGCATGGCGCAGCTCGAGGGCGAGTACCTGCGCCGCAACCCACGCCGCCCGGTGGCCGCGGGCCGCACACGCGAAGGGGCCCGGGAGCGGGGCAGCGGGGAGTCGACGACTCCCACGACCCCCGGCACCTGAGCCCCGCACAGGACAGCACCGGAACAAACAGAACCGGACGCCACCGGCACGACGCGAGCCGGTCAGGCCCGGCACCACGCGAGCCGGACGACACCGGCGCGACGCGAGCGGACCGTACCGGCACGACGCGAGCCGGTCAGGCCCGGCACCACGCGAACCAGACAGCACCGGACAAGGCGGACGGGGTCCCAGCAGAACAACGCGAGCCGGACCGCACGGGCACAACCGTGGCCCGGCTCCCGGCCGCACGGGCACAACCGCGGCCCAGCCCCCCAGGGCGCCGCACCGGCACGACCGCAGCCCGCCTCCCGGCCTCAGCCCCGCACCGGCCCCCGACCCCAATGCCGATGCGCCGCGATCGCCGCCACGAACGCGTTCAGGAACTCCTCGCTCGCCGGACCCGGCGACGTGTCCGTCACCACGCCCTGGTCCGCGACCACGCGCTGGAACTCCGTGGACACCCTGAGTCCCTCGGGCTCCAGTGCCGACAGGACGCCCACGCCCGAGCCGAGCGCGCCCACCGGCTTGCCGTGCCGGTAGGCGTCCCGCACGAAGCGCACCACGTCCGGGTCGGCCGCCGTCGGCGGGGTGCCGACGGGCCCGCCGGGCAGCAGCACGGCGTCGTACAGCACGGACGCCACGGTCGGCAGCGCACGGTCGACCGCGTACGTCTCACCGTCGGAACCGGTGAGCGTCCCGTCCGTCGCGGCCAGCGCCTCGACGATCGCCCCCTCGGCGGCCAGCCGCTCCCGCACGGAGGCGATCTGCTCGGCGTCCACCCCGTCGCTGACGAGCACCGCGATCTGCCGGGTCCGGATCGAACCGTCCCCGCGCAGTGACTCGAGACTGAGCGCGGGGGAGGCCTGCTTGTTCGGAGCCTGCGCACCGGAGGGCGCCGGCACCCCGACACCCCGCGCCACCTGCACCGCCAGCTCCCCGTCGACCTTGGCCAGGTGCTCGACCGTACGCGCCCGCACGGTCATCGCGCCCACCTTGCCGAGCTCGAACCGGAACGCCTCGACGATGTGCTGCTTCTCCCAGTCCGCCATGCTGTTCCAGAACATCGCCGGCTGGCTGTAGTGGTCCTGGAAACTGGGGCTGCGGCGCCGGATCTTGTGGCCGTCCACCCGTTCGGCGTAATGCGTGTAGGCACTCCCCCCGGCGCCCGCGTGGGCCGGGCAGCCCCCGCCGAGCGAGTTCGGGAAGTAGTTCGTGCCGGAGTGGATCGCGCTCTGGTGATAGCCGTCACGCTGGTTGTTGCGCACCGGCGCGACCGGCCGGTTCACCGGCAGCTGCGAGAAGTTGGGCCCGCCGAGCCGGATCAGCTGGGTGTCCAGGTAGGAGAAGTTCCGCGCCTGGAGCAGCGGGTCGTTGGTGAAGTCGATGCCGGGGACGACGTTCGCCGTGTGGAAGGCGACCTGCTCGGTCTCGGCGAAGAAGTTCTCCGGGTTGCGGTCCAGCACCATCCGACCGATCGGTCGTACCGGCACCTGCTCCTCCGGGATGATCTTCGTCGGGTCGAGCAGATCGAAGTCGAACGCGAACTCGTCCTCCTCCGGCACGAGTTGCACGCCCAGCTCCCACTCGGGGTACTCGCCCGCCTCGATCGCGTCCCACAGATCACGCCGGTTGAAGTCCGGATCGCGGCCCTGGCACTCCTGCGCCTCGTCCCACACCAGCGAGTGCACGCCGAGCCGCGGCTTCCAGTGGAACTTCACGAACGTGCCCTTGCCGTCCGAGTTGACGAACCGGAAGGTGTGCACGCCGAAGCCCTGCATCATGCGGTAGCTGCGCGGGATCGCCCGGTCCGACATCAGCCACATGATCGCGTGCAGCGTCTCGGGCTGGAGCGACACGAAGTCCCACAGGGTGTCGTGCGCGGACGCGCCCGTCGGGATGTCGTTGTGCGGCTCGGGCTTCACCGCGTGCACGAAGTCGGGGAACTTGATGCCGTCCTGGATGAAGAAGACCGGGAAGTTGTTCCCGACCAGGTCGTAGTTCCCCTCCGACGTGTAGAACTTGGTCGCGAAGCCGCGCACGTCCCGCACGGTGTCCGCCGAGCCCTTCGGGCCCTGCACGGTCGAGAACCGTACGAACACGGGCGTCCGCACGGCCGGGTCCTGGAGGAACGCCGCGCGGGTGAACTCCGCGCAGGACTCGTACGGTTCGAAATAGCCGTACGCGCCCGCGCCCCGCGCGTGCACCACCCGCTCCGGGATCCGCTCGTGGTCGAAGCGGGTGAGCTTCTCCCGGAAGTGGAAGTCCTCCATCAGCGTCGGACCGCGCTCGCCCGCCGCCAGGGAGTCGTCGGTGTGGTCGACCTCGACGCCCTGGTCGGTGGTGAGCGGCCCGCCGGCCGGATCGTCCGCCCTGAGCGCCTCGCGCTGCTCCTGTTTCCGGTCGGCGGGAGAAGCCATCAGGCGGCCTCCTTGGCGAAGACGTCGAGGAAGGTCTCGCAGAACGCCTTCAGATCGTCCGGCTTACGGCTGGTGACCAGCTTGTTGGCACCGTGGTCACAGACCTTCACCTGCTCGTCGACCCAGGTGCCGCCCGCGTTGCGGATGTCGGTCCGCAGGCTCGGCCAGGAGGTCAGCGACCGGCCGCGTACGACGTCCGCCTCGACCAGCGTCCACGGCGCGTGGCAGATCGCGGCCACGGGGCGGCCCTGCTCGAAGAAGTCCCGGACGAACGCGACGGCCTTGTCGTCCATCCGCAGGAAGTCCGGGTTGGCCACGCCGCCCGGCAGCACCAGCGCACCGAACGAGCCCGGCGCGGCCTCGCCCACGACCTCGTCCACGGGGAAGGTGTCCGCCTTGTCGAGGTGGTTGAACGCCTGGATCTCCCCCTGCTTCGTCGACACCAGCACGGGCTCGTGACCGGCGTCCTTCGCGGCCTGCCACGGATCGGTCAGTTCGACCTGCTCGACGCCTTCGGGTGCCACCAGAAATGCGATACGCATGATGCTCAACGTCCTTTCCCGGAGCGTGCGGCAGTCCAGTGCGCCGCGTCGCTCCTCGCGTTCTTCTCGTTCTTGCGGTTCCTGCGGCCCGTGCGCACGCACCGCAGCAACTCCTCGCCGTACGGCAGCAGCACACAGGTGCCGATCGCCGCGGCGATGCCCGCCAGATAGCCGCGCGACAGCGGCCGCCGGCGCGGCACCAGCCGCCACGCGTCGGGGTCCCCGCGGCCGCCGCGCAGCAGCGACTTCACCTGGTCGGCGTGCAGGCACATCAGGGAGGCCAGCGCCCCGAACGGCAGCGACTCCAGAAAGCTGTGGATGTGCTGCTCGACCGGCTTGACCTCCCGCTCGCTGTCGACGGCCGTACGGACGTCCCACAGCGCCGTCGCCTCGTGCACCGCGGCCCCGCCCAGCTGCACGCTCAGCAGCAGCGGTTTGACCTCGTAGCGCAGCGTCAGCGCGATCGGGATGCCGACCTCGGCCATCATCAGCTGGGGGCACCTCCCACGCCTTTAAGGCAGTGGGGGAGGATCAACGACTCCTTGGTGCCCGCCGTGTCCTCGATGCGAGTCCGCCGGTGCATCACCCAGTCGGCCACCCTGGGCACGAACCAGCTGGGCAGCAGCCCGTACAGCAGGTAGCGGGTCGTGGCGTCACCGACATCTACTGTGACGCCGGTGGCACTGATCTCCTTCGCCTGATCGATGCTTACGCACCTCCCTGGGCGTCCGGCTCGGCGCGGCTGATGTCCGCGAGCGCCGACGCGGGGTCCTCGGCCTCGGCCAGGTCGCCGAGGCTCACCATCCCCACCGGCAGCCCGTTCTCCACCACCGGCAGCCGGCGCACGGCGTTCTCGCGCATCAGCGTGACCGCGGTCGTCACCGGATCGTCCGGCGTCACCGTCACCGGATCCGGCGTGCACACCGCCTGCACGCTCACCGTCATCGGGTCGGCACCGTCGGCCACCGCCCGCACCGTGATGTCACGGTCGGTGAGCACGCCGATCACGTCCTGCCCCTCGGCCACCACCACGTCGCCGATGTTCTGGGTGCGCATCAACTGCGCCGCCTCGACGAGCGAGGCGTCCGGGCGTACGGCGACCACACCCGGGGTCATCACGTCCTTCACCAACTCGGCCATCACTGAAGGCCCTCCCTCCGTCCCCCGTCCGGCGGGCGCACCGCGGGCGGGCCGGCCCGCCCGCGGTGCGCCCGGTGCGGTCCCTACGCGTACTCCTCCGGTCCGGTCTCCCGGGCCCGGATCAGGGCCTGGGCCAGCTCCTGCACATTGCCGTAGCGCTGCTGGCGCGGCAGCCGCTCCAGGGCCTCCACGAGGGCGTCGGGCGCCTGGTGGCCGCGCAGCTCGCGGGCCAGGTCGCGCGCGCTCGCGGGGAACACCCGGCGGCCCAGGATCCGGGCCAGCTCCAGACGCACCGACTCCAGGGACGTCGGCGCACGGCTCGGCGTCACCGGCCCGTACGCGACCTCGGGGTCGTCCTCTGCGGCCGGCTCCGGGTCGTGCCACTCCTCGCTGCGGGTGGGGTGCCCGGACCTGAGCAGCCCCTGGAGTTCATGCTTCATCTCGTCGTCACGGTGGACGCTCAGCCGGTCGCTGCCTCGCTGCATGTCTCCCTCCAGACGTTCGGGGGTCCGCACCGCGTACCCGTACACCGCGAGCCGACACAGGCTCGTCACCCTGGATCGATGCCGTCCGCACTGGTTTGCGCCACGGCCTGCGGGAGACCCGGATCACACCCCCCACTCATCTCTGGGGAAGGACACGTCATGGCGATGCTCGCTGTGCTCATTCCGCTGTTCATGCTCGGAGTGGTGCTGGTGCTGGGCCGTTACGAGGAACTGCTGCTGCCGCAGGACGACGCCGACCGGCGCGAACCGGCCGGCGTGCCCCCCGCGGCCGCGACCGCTACTTCTTCTCACGCCCCGGCAGGAACTCCTGCATCTTCGCCTTGAAGCCCTGCTTGACCACCGACCCCCGGTCCGAGTCGCCCTTCAGGATCGACGCGGCGGTCGCCTCCATCTGCTCCCAGGTGGCGTGCGGCGGGATCGGTGGGACGGCCGGATCGGTCAGGAACTCGACCACCGCGGGACCGTCCGCCTCCAGCGCGGCACGCCAGCCCGCCTCGACGTCCTCCGGCTTCTCCACCCGGATGCCGGTCAGCCCCAGGGAACGCGCGAACGCGGCGTACTGCACGTCCGGGATCGCTTGCGACGGCAGGAACTGCGGCGCGCCCTCCATGGCCCGCATCTCCCACGTGACCTGATTCAGATCCTGGTTGTTCCACACGGCGACCACCAGCCGCGGGTCCTCCCACTGGTGGCGGTACTTCGCCGCCGTGATCAGCTCCGCCATCCCGTTCATCTGCATCGCCCCGTCGCCCACCAGCGCGATCGCCGGCCGGTCCGGGTGCGCGAACTTCGCGCCGATCACGTACGGCACCCCGCAGCCCATCGTCGCCAGCGTGCCGGAGAGCGAGCCCCGCATGCCCGGCCGCATGGTCAGGTGCCGCGCGTACCAGTTCGCCGTCGAGCCCGAGTCGGAGGCGACGATCGCGTTGTCCGGCAGCAGCGGGTCCAGGGCGCGGGCCACGTACTCCGGATTGATCGGGTCGGCGTCGAGCCCCGCCCGGCGCTCCATGACGTCACGCCAGCGCGTCACATTGGCGCACACCGTGTCGTACCACTCGCGCCCGCGCCCCTCCTCGATCAGCGGGATCAGCCGCTCCAGCGTGGCCTTCGCGTCGCCGACCAGGTTCACCTCGTACGGGTAGCGCATCCCGACCATGTGCGGATCGATGTCGATCTGCACACCCCGCGCCTTGCCGAACTCCGGCAGGAACTGGGTGTACGGGAACGACGACCCGATGGTCAGCAGCGTGTCGCAGTCCCGCATCAGCTCGTACGACGGGCGCGTGCCCAGCAGGCCGATCGAGCCGGTGACGTACGGCAGTTCGTCGCTGAGGACGTCCTTTCCGAGCAGCGCCTTGGCGACACCGGCGCCGAGCAGCTCGGCGATCCGCTCCACCTCGGCCCGCGCGCCGGCCGCGCCCTGGCCGACCAGGATGGCCACCTTGTCACCGGAGTTGAGGATCTCGGCGGCCCGCCGCACCGAGTCGTCGGAGGGAACCGCCGTCCACGAACTGCGGTCCAGGCTGGAGGGCACCATCTTGAACTCGTGCGTCGGCGGCGAGTAGTCGAGCTCCTGCACATCACCGGGGATGAGGATCGCGGTGGGGCAGCGGCGCGCGTACGCGGTGCGGATCGCCCGGTCCAGCACGTTGGGCAGCTGCTCCGGCACCGTCACCGTCTCCACGAACTCGGAGGCGACGTCCTTGTACAGCGTGTGCAGATCCACTTCCTGCTGGTAGGAGCCGCCCATCGCGGTGCGGTGCGTCTGGCCGACGATCGCCAGTACCGGAACATGGTCCAGCTTGGCGTCGTACAGGCCGTTCAGGAGATGGATCGCGCCCGGCCCGGACGTCGCCGTGCACACCCCGAGACGGCCGCTGAACTTGGCGTATCCGACCGCCTGGAACGCGGACATCTCCTCGTGCCGCGACTGCACGAAACGGGGCTCGTTCTCGGCCCGGCCCCATGCGGCGAGCAGGCCGTTGATGCCGTCGCCCGGGTAGCCGAAGACCTGCTCGACCCCCCACTCGCGCAGCCGCTCAAGGACGTGGTCGGAGACCTTGGTGCTCATGTACGACCTCCCGGACGTATGGGGACAGAGCCAGCTGTACGAGTCACCCTGCGCGACGGTGGAAAACCTCTCCGGGTTTGCGGGTGGGACCCGGGGGCAGGCGCATCTCAGTGCTTCGGACAGGAGGCACGTCCGTGGGAGCGGCGAATCGCGCCGCCACCGGCGCTCCTGGTCCGCACCCAGTCGACGCGCTCCCACGGTGACCGTCCAACCCAGAGCACCAGCAAGGGAATTGCGACGCATCATGCCGATCCACACCAGCGCGAAGCAGCACCCCCACGACGACGCCCCCGACACCGCCGACGCCTTCCGCAAGCTCGCCACACTGCCCGACGGACCCGAGCGCGACGCGCTCCGCGACGAGATCGTCGAGGCCTGGCTGCCCATGGCCGACCGCCTCGCCGGACGCTTCCGCAGCCGCGGCGAGAGCTTCGAGGACCTGCGCCAGGTCGCGGCCCTCGGTCTGGTCAAGGCCGTCGACCGGTACGACCCCGAGCTCGGCAACGCCTTCGAGAGCTACGCCGTGCCCACCATCACCGGCGAGATCAAGCGGCACTTCCGCGACCACATGTGGACCCTGCACGTACCTCGCCGGGTCCAGGACCTGCGCAACCGCGTCCGGTTCGCCTCCCAGGACCTGTCCCAGACCATCTCGGGCCGGCGGCCCACGGTGGCGGAGATCGCCGAGCACGCGAAGATGAGCGAGGAGGACGTCAAGGTCGGCCTGGAGGCCCTGGAGAGCTTCACCGCCCTGTCCCTGGACGCGGAGCTGCCCGGCAGCGAGGACGGGTACTCCCTGAGCGACGCGCTCGGGTCGCCGGATCCGGCGCTGGACACGGTCGTGGACCGTGAGGCGGTGAAGTCGCGGCTGGCGGCGCTGCCGGAGCGGGAGCGGGCGATTCTGTACATGCGGTTCTTCGGGGACATGACGCAGAGCCGGATCGCCGAGGAGCTGGGGATCTCGCAGATGCACGTGTCCCGGCTGATCAGTCGGTGCTGTGGGCGGGTTCGGGAGCAGGTCATGCGGGATGTGGCGTAGCGCTGAGGTGCTCCGATTCACCCGGTTGAGTGGCACCGTCCCGCCAATTGGGGTCCGGCCGCGCGCGGCGTAGTAGGGGGCTGGCTGTGATGGCAGAAGGGCTTTTCTGCCGTCGCCCGAAGGAGTTCGCTCCATGCGCCGCACCCGCCACGCACTCTCCGTCGCCGTCCTGGCCGGCTCCGCCCTGGTGGGCTTCGCGCCGGTCGTGTCCGCCGAACCCGCCGCCGAGGTCAGTCCGGCCACCGTGGAGCCCGGGGGGACGCTCACCATCTCGGTCAGCTGTGATCCGACCGGGGGGTCGCCGCCCGACAGCATCGACGCGACCTCGCAGGCCTTCGACGAGGGCACGGTCCCGTTGCGCAAGGTGAACGGCAACGACGACAAGGTGTCCGGCCCGGTCTATCGGGGGACGGCCCGTATCGCTCCCGCGGAGAACTTCGAGGGAGATCCGGACGCCCTCGGCGAGGACTCGGCGTGGACCGTCGACGGCGCCTGCCCGGCCGCTCCCGGCGGGGAGGGCAAACAGTGGAGCGCGACGTTCACGGTGGCCCACGGCGGTGGCCACCACAAGCCGTCTCAGCCCTCTCACAAGCCGACTCACAAGCCCTCTCACCGGCCCACCCACAAGCCCTGCCCCGACGAACCGCACGACGCATCACACGGCGAACCGCGGCACCACCACACCGAGTGCGCAGGAGTGGTCGTCCCGCGCGGGGTACGCGCCGGCGA
Organism: Streptomyces sp. NPDC050164; assembly: GCF_044459945.1. Lineage (NCBI taxonomy): Bacteria > Bacillati > Actinomycetota > Actinomycetes > Kitasatosporales > Streptomycetaceae > Streptomyces > Streptomyces sp. NPDC050164. Next base: position 86,558 of record NZ_JBITJK010000014.1, on the reverse strand, counting down.
CGGCGGTGCCTTCACCGACTCCCTGCCCGCCCTGGTCGCGGGCGGGGTGCTGATCGCGGGCGCGTTCGGCGCCGCCGTGCACCGGCTGCGCAACCGGGAGACCGACCCGTACCGCTGACGCACGGCGCGCACCACCGCCCCGCACGCCCCCCGCTTCCCCGGCCCGGCCCGCTCATGCTGTGACCGTCACGACCCGGCCGGGCGCCCATGGTGCGGCGGCGCCGTGGGTACTCAGTGGCCGAGGGCACGGGCGAGGGCGACAGGACACGGCACCAGGCACTGCGGAGGTACGAATGCGGCGGACGGACCCGGAAGGCCACGGCCCCGTCCGCTTCGGGCCGCCGCTCCCCGAGGACGGACTGCCCGTGCTGCCGGAGCTGTCCGCCGTGCTCGCCGCCGCGGCGTCCCGAGGGGACCACGAGCCGGTCGGCGGGGGAGCGGCCCTGCGGGAGGCCGCCTGCGGCTACTGGGACCGGCGCGGACTGCACTGCGACCCCGGCCGGGTGGCCGCCGGGCCCGGCGCGCCCGCGCTGCTGCTCGCCCTGACCGCGGCCCTCGGCGGTGACGTCCTCGTGCCGAGACCCTGCGCCGCCTGGTGGGCGCCGTACGCGCGCCTGCTGGGGCGCCCCGCCTTCCACGTGCCGATCCCGCCGGAGAGCGGCGGTGTGCCCGACCCGTACGCCCTGCTGGAGACCGTGCGCCGGCTCCGCGCCGAGGGCGGTGATCCGCGCCTGCTCGTGCTGTCGGTCGCCGACGATCCCACGGCCACCGTCGCCCCTCCCGAGCTGCTGCACGAGACCGTGGAGGCCGCCCAGGGGGAGGGCCTGCACCTGGTCAGCGACGAGACCTGGCGCGACACCCTGCACGACCCGCACGACACCGTGCTGCTCAGCCCCGCCGAGATGCTGCCCGACCGGGTCACCGTCGTGACCGACCTGGCCGGTGCCCTGCTCCCGCCCGGCTGGCCGGCCGCCGTGGCCCGCTTCCCGGCCGGCGAGGACGCCGACGCCCTCCACGCGCGCGTGCTCGACGTCCTCACCGCGCTCGATGCCCAGGTCGCCGCTCCCATCGCCTCGGCGGCCGCCTACGCCCTGCGGGAACCGGAAGCAGTCACCGCGCGCGTCGCCACCGCCGTGCGCCTGCACGCGCGCCTGGCCGCCGAGGCGCACGCCGCCGTCGTCGCCGCCGGCGCCCTCGCCCGGCCCCCGCAGGCCGGCCGCCATCTGTACGTCGACCTCGCTCCGCTGAGCCCCGCGCTGACCGCGCACGACGTCGGCGACGCACAGGAACTGGAGGACTTCCTAGCCGCCCGCCTCGGCATGCCCGCGCCGGGCGGGCACCGCTTCGGCGACGAGCTCGAAGCCCCGCGCGTGCGCCTTTCGACCGGCGCACTGCTGGCCGGCTCCGACACGGAACGCGCGGAATGCCTCACCTCACCCACGCCGTTGGAACTGCCGCACGTGCAACGCTCGTTGATCCAACTGAGGTCGGCCTTCGACGATCTCCGCGACGACGCTCAGCGATGGGAGCCTCCTCGATGACGCAGCAGTCCGAGTCGACCGCGAGCACGACCACCGGGGAAACCGATGACGCGGCCCTCCCGTCCCCCCTCGCGCCCCCGTACCCGCCGCTGGCCGAACCGAGACCACTGGCCGAACGCCGGGTGTGGCCGCGCACGTTCCACGACCGGCTGACCGCCCCGCTCCCCGGTTTGCGGGCCGTGGCCCGCTTCGCCCGCGAGGGCACCCTGAGACCGAGCCCGGAAGGCCTCGCCGACATCCCCCGGCTCCCTTACGCCCCCGGCCCGCTGCCCCGCGTCGACGCCCGCACGGTCGCCGTCACCTGGGCGGGACACGCCAGTTGGGTCCTGCGCATCGGCGGGCTCACGGTCCTCACCGACCCGGTCTGGTCCCGCCGGATCCTCGGCACCCCGGCCCGCATCACCCCCGTGGGCGTCCCCTGGGAGGAGCTGCCGCGCGTCGACGCGGTCGTCATCAGCCACAACCACTACGACCACCTGGACGCCCCCACGCTGCGCAGGCTCCCGCGCGACACCCCCGTGTTCGTCCCGGCCGGCCTCGCCCGCTGGTTCCACCGCCGCCGCTTCACCCACGTCACGGAGCTCGACTGGTGGGAGGCGGCCGAACTCGACGGCGTCCGCTTCGACTTCGTCCCGTCCCACCACTGGTCCAAGCGCACCCTCACCGACACCTGCCGCAGCCTGTGGGGCGGCTGGGTCCTGACCGACCGGCACGGGCAGCGCCTCTACTTCGCGGGCGACACCGGCTACGGCCACTGGTTCTCCCGCATCGGCCGCCGCTATCCGGGCATCGACCTCGCCCTCCTCCCCATCGGCGCCTACGACCCGCGCTGGTGGCTCAGCGACGTCCACTGCGACCCGGAGGAGGCGGTCCGCGCCGCCCAGGACCTGGGAGCGACCAGGATGGCCCCCATGCACTGGGCCGCCTTCGTCCTGTCGGCGGAGCCGGTCCTGGAGCCCCTCACGCGGGTACGGGCGGCCTGGCAGAAGGCAGGCCTGCCCCGGGAGAACCTGTGGGACATGCCGGTCGGCGCTTCAAGGGTGCTGTCCGGGGACTGACCTCTATCGCACCCGCCGCACCACACTCGGCACCGCGCTGATCACCAAGGTCAGCGCGATCGCCGCGACCACGCCCTCCCACGGCTCGTCGAACAGCGACCCGCCGAGGATCCCGATCAACTGGTACGTCACGGCCCAGGCCAGGCAGGCCGGCAGGTTCCCGCGCCAGAAGCGCCGCATCGGCCACTTCGCCATCAGGCAGGCCAGCATCACCGGGATACGGCCCGCCGGCACCAACCGGGACAGCACCAGCACCGCCACGCCGTGCTCGGCGAGTTTCGTCTGCGCCTGCTCCAGCCGGTCCTCCGGCGCCCGCGCCCGGATCGCCGCCAGCCAGCGCGAGCCGTTCTTCGACTTCATCCCGCGCCGCCCCAGCCAGTACAGCGCCGTGTCCCCGAGGAACGCCGCCAGCGACGCCGTCACGAACACCATCGCCAGCGAGAACGGCGCCGTCTGGTGGAAGGCGACCACGGCCGCCGAACTCACCAGCGCACCCGTCGGGATCACCGGCACCAGCGCCCCGATCAGCACCAGCAGGAAGAGCGAGGGATAGCCGATCGCCTGCTGCGTGGACTCCGGCACGACGGTCGCCGGGGTGACGGCCGACGCCGCGAGCAGAGGTATCGCGGCCTGCGCCACGGGCGCGGTCGAGATCACCGCGCGACCTCCAGGCGCACGCTCTCCCCGTGCCCGAGCCGGTGCACCGCCACGCCCGGCGCGTGCCGCGCCGCGAGCCGCACGAACTCATCACCCGGCGCATGGAACTCGTGGGGGCGCACGGCGTCCATCCCGATCGGCCAGTACGTGCCGTAGTGCACCGGCACCGCACTGCGCGGTGCCAGCCGCGCCAGCGCCTGTGCCGCCCGCCCCGCGTCCAGGTGTCCCTCGCCCAGGTACGGCCCCCAGCCGCCCACCGGCAGCAGTGCCACCTCGACCGGCCCGACCTCCTCGGCCATGTCGTCGAACAGCCCGGTGTCCCCGGCGAAGTACGTCCGGGCCTCGCCGGCGATGACGTAGCCGAGCGCGGGGGAGCGGTGCGGTCCGAGCGGCAGCCGCCGCCCGTCGTGCCGGGCGGGCACGGCCCGTACGACGATGTCACCGACCGGGATCTCGTCCCCGGGTGCCACCTCGCTGACCCGCAGGTGCGCGAGCCGGCGCAGGCCCGGCACCGCCCGGCGCGCGTCTCGGGGCACGAGCAGGTGCGTGCCCGGAGCGAGCCGCATCAGCGACGGCACGTGCAGGTGGTCGGCGTGCAGATGCGAGACCAGCGCGACATCCGCCTGGTGGGCGCCGGGAGGCGGCAGGTCCCCGCGCCGGCGGCGCAGGTGCGCGAGCCGGCGTGCGAACAGCGGATCGGTGAGCACGCGTACGTTCGAGTCCTCGACCGTGCAAGTGGCGTGACCCCACCAGGTGATCTCCACCGGCACTTCTTTGCCTCCTTCGCGCGACTCCCCGAAGCCTACGTGCAGGAGTAGGGTCGGCGGCGAAACCGGAGGTGAGGGGGACGCCATGGTGCCGGTCCGGGTCACGGCGATCGCGAGTCTGACGCCGCTGGAGGAGCTCGACGACGATCCGTTCCTGGTCGACTCCCGCAGCCAGCACGCGATGTGCGCCCGCTGGGCCGCCGAGCGGGGCTATGTGATCAGCCGCGAGTTACTGGTCCGGGGGCTGCGTCCCGACCACTGCGCGCTGTGGGACGGCGTCCGGCCCGGCCTCGACCTGTTCGTGGCGCCCAGCCGGAGAGTGCTGGAGAGCGCGCTCGCCTCCGTCGAGGAGTTCACCGAGGAGTGCGTGCGGCGCGGGGTGCGGGTCGAGACGGTGGGGCACGCGGAGCCGGCGTACGACGCGGCGATGAAGGCGTGTGTGCACCGCCGGCTGTCGATGCCGACCGCCGGCTACGACGGGCGCTGACGCGACGGTTCGGGGGACACCGGGCGTACCCGGGGCGTTGTGGCACTGTGGGTGAGGGCCCGTGGTCGGGACGGGCCGGGACGTGAGGTGGCTGGGCGTGCGGGGCGTGCGGTGGCGGCGGGTCGCCAGTCAGGTGGGGCGGAGCGTCGCCGTGTGGGCGGTCTCCACCCTCACCATGCTCGTGCTCGCCGGGATCCTGCCGGACTTCCGGCTCCGCTCGGCCGACGGCGACAGCGCGACCGACATCGCCGTCACGGCGGCCTTCGGTGCCGGCGCCTTCGGTCTGCTGTCGGCCGTGGTCTGGCCGTTGCTCGTTCGGCTCCTGCTCCTCGTACCGGCGCTCGTGCTCGGGCTGCTGGTGTTCTTCCTCAACGGCGCGCTGCTGCTGCTCGCGCTGCGCCTCGACCCCGGGGAGCGCGGCACCGCCGCCCCGGAGACCGCCGTCGTGGTCGCCGCCGTCATGTCCGCCGTGGCGTCCGCCACCGGCGCCGCCCTGGCCGTGCGCGACGACGACGCCTACCGCCGCCGGCTGTACCGCCTCTCGGACCGCCGTCGTCGCAGGTCCGGACCGCCCTGCCCGGCCAGCCCCGGCACGGTCTTCCTGCAACTCGACGGCGTCGGCCACGACGTCCTGCTGGACGCGGTCGGCAAGGGCCTGATGCCCACCGTCGCCCGCTGGCTCGACATCGGCGACGGCGCGCGCCCCACCCACCGGCTCATCCCCTGGCGCACCGACTGGTCCAGCCAGACCGGCGCCAGCCAGCTCGGCATCCTGCACGGCAGCAACCACGACGTCCCGGCGTTCCGCTGGTACGAGAAGGACACCCGCGAGGTGGTCGTCTGCAACCGCCCGACCAGCGCCGCCGAACTCCAGCGCCGCGCCGCCGGATACGCGGGGCACGGCGGCCTGCTCGCCGTCGACGGCGCCAGCCGCGGCAACCTCTTCAGCGGCGGCGCCGGACAACAGGCCCTCGTGCTGTCCATCGCCGGCCGCCGCAGCCGGGAGAACCGCTCCCGGGCGGGCTACTTCGCCTACTTCTCCGACCCGGCCAACGCCGTGCGCACGGCCCTGTCCTTCGCCGCCGAGGTGGGCCGGGAGATCGGCCAGTCCACCCGGGCCCGCCTCGCCAAGCAGCGCCCGCGCGTCTCCCGCGGCGGCCTCTACCCGCTCGTGAGGGCCTTCGCGACCGTCGTCGAGCGGGACGTCGTCGTGGCCGCCGTGACGGGCGACATGCTCGTCGGCCGCACCGCCGTCTACGCCGACCTCGTGGCCTACGACGAGGTCGCCCACCACTCCGGCCCGGCGAGCCGCGACGCGCAGAAGGTCCTCGAAAGCCTCGACCGCTCCCTCGCACTGATCGAGAAGGTCGCCGAGCACGCCCCGCGCCCGTACCGGATCGTCGTGCTGTCCGACCACGGCCAGAGCCCCGGCGAGACCTTCCGCTCCCGCTACGGGCTCACCCTCGGCGACCTGGTGCGGGCCGGCTGCGGACTGCCCGTGCCGCGCCGCGCGGAGCGCACCCGCAGCGGGACCGAGGCCCGCGCCGCCGTGCGCGCCGCCCTGCGCATCCCCGTCGAGGAGCACGGCGAGCAGCACCGCCCCACACGCCGCTCGGAGCCGATCGTGCTGGCCTCCGGCAACCTCGGCCTGGTCTCCTTCCCGGACGTCACGCACCGCATGAGCAAGGAGGAGATCGACGCCCGCCACCCCGCGCTGCTGCCGACCCTCGCCAACCACCCCGGCATCGGCTTCCTGCTGGTGCGCAGCGACGAGCACGGCGGGGTCGTCCTCGGCGCGTACGGCGCCGAGATACCGCTCGCCGACCTCGAAGACAACCCGGGCCCGCTCGCCGCGTTCGGGCCGGGCGCCGCAGACGCGGTACGCCGCACGCACTCCTTCCCGCACACCGCCGACATCATGGTCAACTCCTTCCACGACCCGGCCGACGGCGAAGTCCTCGCCTTCGAGGAGCAGATCGGCTCCCACGGCGGACTCGGCGGTGAACAGGGCAGACCCTTCCTGCTGTCGCCGCTCGGCTTCTCCGCGCCGGTCGACGAGGGGGAGGAACTTGTCGGCGCCGAACACGTCCACCGCGTACTGCGCCGCTGGATGCGTGAGTCGGACGGCCCCCAGGTGCCGATGGTGAGCAGCGAGGAACGCGCCGCCTGAAATTGGGCTGCGCCCGGAAAGCCGTACGCACACACTGGTGCGGTTCGTCTTCCCACACCCCTTTCGAGGAGAACCTGCGTTGCAGGCCGCCGTCACCGTCACTCCCGCCCGCATCCCGGAGCTGCTGCTCGGTCTCGCCACCGTCCGGCCGGTCTTCATCTGGGGCGCTCCCGGCATCGGGAAGTCCTCCCTGGTACGGGCGTTCGCCGAGTCGCTCGGCCTGGAGTGCGTGAGCCTGCTGGGCACCCAGCTGGCGCCCGAGGACCTCATCGGCGTACCGCAGATCCGCGAGGGGCGCTCGGTGTTCTGCCCGCCGGAGGCGATCGCCCGGGACGAGCCGTACTGCCTGTTCCTGGACGAGCTCAACGCGGCCACGCCGGACGTGCAGAAGGCGTTCTACTCGCTGATCCTCGACCGCCGTATCGGCACCTACGAACTGCCCAAGGGCTCGATCGTCATCGGCGCCGGAAACCGCGCCACCGACAACGCGCTCGCCCGGCCCATCGCCTCCGCGCTCGTCAACCGCCTCACCCACGTGCACCTGGAGGCGTCCGCGACGGACTGGCTCGTCTGGGCCGCAGGGCACGGCATCCACCCCTGGATCGTGGACCACCTCACCGACCGGCGCGACCACCTGTGGTCCAAGCCGCCGAAGACGGAGGAGCCGTTCTCCACGCCCCGTTCCTGGCACATGCTCTCCGACGCCCTGCACTCCTTCGGTCGCGACCTCGACGAGGAGACGCTGCGGGTGCTCGCGCACGGCACGCTGACGCCCGCGCACGCGCAGGCCTTCTGCGGCTACGTCAAGATCGTGCGCAGCCGGTTCGGCATCGAGGCGATCCTCAAGGGCGACGCCCGCTGGCCGAACCGTCCGGAGGACCGCGACCTGCTCTTCTACCTCGCCGACTCCTTCCGCGGCCGCCTGATCAAGGAACTGCCCGCGAGCAAGGAGCACATGTCGGCGAACGGCCGCCAGACCGCCTACCGCGCCAAGTCGCTCCTGGTGCAGCTCGCGGAGATATCCGTCGAGGTCGCCCAGACCGTCATCGCCTCCGACAGCGACGGCAACCCCGTGCTGCCCTCCTGGTTCCTCGTCGAGGCGGCGCGCGACATGCCCCGGCTGGTGGAGGCACGCCGGTGAGCCGTGGCCACGGCAAGGACCGGCGGAAGAAGAAGCGGGACCTCGCGGGCGAGGCCTTCGCCGAGGGAATGCGGCTGATGCGGACCAACCCCGCCCTCGCCGCCGTGGAGTTCGACGTCTGCCGCCAGGAGGAGTGCCGCCTCGCGCCCCGCCACGGACTCGTGGTCGTCGACTCCGACGGCGATCTGCACGTCCACCCGGACCGGCTCGCCGAGCCCGCCGCCTGGGCGTGGGCACTCGCGCACGCCGTCCTCCACCTCGGCTTCGGGCACGTCCCGGCGGTCAAGGGCGACCGCGTCCAGCCCGACCGCCACGACCTCGCCGCCCGCTGCGTCGTCGTCAACCGCTTCCTGCTCGGCTTCACCGTCGGCGAGACCCCGGAGCACCTGCCCGCCTCCTACCCGGACGGCGACGAGGAGCAGCTCGCCGCCCGCTGGCGACGCGACGGACTGCCCGCCGTGTACGAGCGCTGCGGTACGGCCGGCGACGAGCCCGACCAGGTGCTGGTGCCGTGGCTGGGCTGGTCCCGGCCGACCGACTGGCAGCTGGCCTTCGCCACCTCCCTGACTCGGACCGTGTCCGCCGCGATGGACATGGCGGGCGGCCGCCGCGACAGCCTGGACGGCGAGGCGCCCCGGCTGCGGCCCTGGCAGCGGGCGCTGAGCTGGTTCATCTCCTCCTACCCGCTGCTCGGCGGTATCGCCTCCGGCATCAAGCTGGTCGCCGACGCCGAACTCGCCCGCGCGCACGGCATCGCGATCGCCGCCGTCAACGCCGAGGCCGGCGAGATCTACGTCAACCCGCTGCGCCAGTTCGAGGACGAGGAGTGGCGGTTCGTCCTCGCCCACGAGATGCTGCACGCCGCCCTGCGCCACGGCGACCGCTGCGGCACCCGCGACCCCTACCTGTTCAACATCGCCTGCGACTACGTGATCAACGGCTGGCTGACCGAGATGCAGGTCGGCACCATGCCCGAGGGGCTGCTGCACGACCCGCAGCTCGCGGGCCTGTCCGCGGAGGAGGTCTACGACCGGATCGCCGGCGACCTGCGCCGCATGCGCCGGCTGGCCACCCCGCGCGGCAAGGGCGCCGGCGACGTCCTCGGCGCGCCGCTCGGCCCGCCCCGCGACTACGTCGACCTGGACGGGTTCTACCGCCGCGGCCTCGCCCAGGGACTCGACCTGCACCAGCGGCAGGAGCGCGGCTTCCTGCCCGGCGGCCTGGTCGACGAGATCCGCGCGCTCAGCCACCCGCCGCTGCCGTGGGACGCGCGGCTCGCCCGCTGGTTCGACGAGTTCGTGCCCCGCCCCGAGCCCGTACGGTCCTTCGCCCGCCCCTCGCGCCGCCAGGCGGCCACCCCCGGGATCCCCCGCGCGGGGCGGTACTTCCCGCCCGAGGAGATCGCCCGCTGCACCTTCGGCGTGGTCCTGGACACCTCCGGCTCCATGGACCGCGTCCTGCTCGGCAAGGCACTGGGCGCCATCGCCTCCTACGCCGAGGCCCGGGACGTACCGGCAGCCCGGGTCGTGTTCTGCGACGCTGCCCCGCACGACGCCGGCTATCTGCCGGTCACCGAGATCGCCGGCCGGGTGCGCGTGCACGGCCGGGGCGGCACCGTCCTGCAACCCGGCATCGACCTGCTGCACCGTGCCGACGACTTCCCGCCCGGCGCGCCCGTCCTGATCATCACCGACGGCTGGTGCGACGTCCTGCGCGTGCGGCGCGAGCACGCGTACCTGATCCCGCGAGGGGCGCGGCTGCCGTTCAGCGCCAGAGGGCCGGTCTTCCGCGTGAGTTGAACCGGAGTGTGATCGGATGGTGGCCGGGAACCGGTCACGGTTTCCGGATACTCATCGAAAGGATGCGACATGGCAGCCACGCGCTCCGCACACACCGTTTGGGAAGGCAACCTCTTCAAGGGCAACGGCGTCGTCACCTTCGACTCCTCCGCCATCCTCGCCGAGCAGCCGGTGACCTGGGCGGCCCGCACCGAGGAGCCGGGCGGGAAGACCAGCCCGGAGGAGCTGATCGCCGCCGCCCACTCCAGCTGCTTCTCGATGGCCTTCTCCAACATCCTCGACAAGGCCGGCACCCCGCCGACCAAGCTGGTGACCTCCGCCGACGTCACCTTCCAGCCCGGCGAGGGCATCACCGGCATCCACCTCACCGTCGAGGGCACCGTCCCCGGCATGGACGAGGCGGCCTTCCTCGCCGCCGCCGAGGAGGCCAAGGTCGGCTGCCCGGTCAGCCAGGCCCTCAAGGCCACGCCCATCACCCTGACCGCCAAGCTCGCCTGACCGGCCCCACCCACGTCGCGGGGGGCCCCCCCCCCCCCCCCGCCCCCCCCCCCCCGGGGGGGGGCCCCCCCCCCCCCGCCCCCCCCCCCCCGACGCGTCGGTTCGCCATCCGCGCCCGGGGTATGAACCAGACGCTCCGACGCCGACGGTCCGGAAGGAACGCGATGCTGCCGGGAACGTCCACCAGCGCGACGGTGCCCGACTCCGCCACCCGTGACCGGACGACCAGCCAGGACGTGCTCCCCGCCGCGCTGCTCGACGAACAGGTCGCGCCACGCCGGCTGCGGCTGCCGCACGGCGACCACGGCCTCGGCCTCGCGTCCCTGCGGATCCTCGTCGTCACCACGCCGCGCGGCGACGCCACCCTCGTCGTGGACTGCGCCTTCGCGGGCGAGACCACGGCCGGCGACCTCGCCGCCCGGCCGGCCGCCACCTGCTTCGACCGGGAGCGGATCGAACTCGACGACCGCCCGCTGCTGACCGGGCAACTCGGCGGCCGGCCGCTCGCCCTCGGCCAGAACGTGCACCAACTCGTCTTCCCCGGCGGCCGCTTACAGCGCGACCTGCTCAGCGCCGACGAGGCCCGCAAGGCGATCCTGCTGAACGAGATCGTCTACCGCGGCCGGATGCCCTGGAACCCCGCCACGCCCTACGACGCGAGCCTGGCGCCGCACCGCAGGAACCACGGCGTCACCCTGTCCGCCCCAGGGGGTGTGGGCCGACACCCGGGGGGGGGCCCCCCCGGGGGGGGGGGGGGTGGGGGGCGCCCCGGGGGGGGGGGGAAACCCCCCGGCCGGGGGCGCCCC
>NZ_JBITJK010000014.1:0-75624 GCF_044459945.1 Streptomyces sp. NPDC050164 | reverse complement strand
CTACGGATGCGAGGCGCGGGGCGCCCCCCCCCCCGGCCCCCCCCCCCACCACCGCCCGCCCCCCCCGCCCCCCCGGGGGGGGCCCCCCCCCCCCCCCGGCGCCCCCGGGGGGGGGGGGGGGTTGGGCCCCACACCCCTTAGGCCGGGGCGTCTCCGTCCAGGCGGGCTGGGCCCCGCACGTCGAGAACGGCCTGATGCTCGTCGCCGTCGGCATGATCTCCGCCCTGGCCGTGCTCCAGCGCACCCGCCTCGCGGCCTTCGCGACGATGAAGGCCAACGAGCGGGCCCTGACCGACTCGCCCACCGGGACCCGCTCCCTGATCAGAACTCGGCCCGCATGGTCGAGCGCCTGACCTCGGTGATCAGCGCCCGCTCCGCCGCCCTGGATGCCGAACTCGCCGAGCGCGACGACGGCCGGGACCGCACCGTCTCCGGCCTGGTCGCCGCCGCCACGCTGATCGCCCTGCCGCCCACCCCGCCGCTGGCCTTCTTCGGCGTGAACGGCACGAACGTCGAGGAGCACCGCTCCATCCCGGACCTGCGCGCCTACGGCACGGCCTACGCGCCGGCCTGGCTCCCCTTCGTGATCCTGGTCCTGATCGGCTACGTCCTGCTCGGACGGATGAGCACCCGCTCCGGCTCGCTGCTGCCGGCGTCCGACGACGACGCCGTACCCGTCCCGCCGCCACGCTCGCCCTCCGGGAGCCGACGACCATGACGCCCCGCCCCGCCGTCTCCGCCCACCGGGGCGGCTCCGAGCGCGCCGGGCCCGCCACCTGGCAGGCGTACGAGGACGCGCTGGAGTCCGGTGCGGAGTACGTCGAGTTCGACATCCGCCGCACGAGGGACGGCGTCCTCGTCGTCTACCACGACCCCCGGGTCGGGCACACCGGGCCGCCGCTGGCCGCGCTCACGCACGCCGAGCTGAGCGAGCGGGCCGGATACGCCGTGCCGGTCGTGGACGAGGTCATGGCGCTGATCGCCGGGAAGCTCGTGGCGCACCTGGACCTGAAGGAGGCGGGCTACGAGCGGGAGGTGATCGACCGCGCGGTGGCCCTGCTCGGCGTGGACGGGCTCGTCGTGACGACGCTGGAGGACTGCTCCGTGGCCGCCGTCGCACAGGCCTTCCCCGGGGTGCGGACCGCGCTGTCCCTGGGGCGCGACCGCAGGGAACTGGCCCTGGCCCGGCTGCCCGGGACCCGGCTGAGCGAGCTGTTCCCGGCCCGCCGCATCCGGGCCTGCGGAGCGCACGGCGTCGCCGTCCACCAGCGGCTGGCCAGGACCACCGTGCTGCGCGAGGCGACCCGGCGCGGCCTGTTCACCATGGTGTGGACGGTCAACGACGACACCCTGATGCGGGCCTTCCTCGCCCACCCGCGCGTGGACGTGCTCGTCACCGACCGGCCCCGGCGAGCCGTGGCGCTCCGCGGGCCGATCACCCCTTCGCGGCATTGACAACAGCGCACTCAAGTTTTGTGCTGGAGAATAGGAGCGCCCTGGCGGAAGGGGACAGCGATGGGACGTGCGGTCGGGATCGACCTCGGAACCACGAACTCGGTGGTCGCCGTGCTGGAAGGCGGCGAGCCCACCGTCATCGCCAATGCGGAGGGGGCCAGGACCACACCCTCGGTCGTGGCGTTCGCCAAGAACGGCGAGGTGCTGGTCGGGGAGGTGGCCAAGCGGCAGGCCGTGACGAACGTGGATCGCACCGCCCGCTCGGTCAAGCGGCACATGGGTGACGCGCACTGGCGCTTCCCCGACCACGGCGACATCGACGGCACCCGCTACCGGGCGCAGGAGCTGTCCGCGCGGGTGCTCCAGAAACTGAAGCGGGACGCGGAGTCCTACCTCGGCGAGGACGTCACCGACGCGGTGGTCACCGTCCCGGCCTACTTCGACGACAGCCAGCGGCAGGCCACCAAGGAGGCCGGTGAGATCGCGGGCCTGAAGGTGCTGCGGATCATCAACGAGCCGACGGCCGCGGCCCTCGCCTACGGCCTGGACAAGGAGAACGACCAGACGGTGCTCGTCTTCGACCTCGGCGGCGGCACCTTCGACGTGTCGCTGCTGGAGATGGGCGAGGGCGTCATCGAGGTGAAGGCCACCAACGGCGACACCCACCTCGGCGGCGACGACTGGGACCAGCGGATCGTCGAGTACCTGGTCAAGCGCTTCAAGGGGCAGTACGGCGTCGACCTGGCGGGCGACAAGATGGCCGTGCAGCGGCTGCGCGAGGGCGCCGAGAAGGCCAAGATCGAGCTGTCCAGCTCCACCGAGACGACGATCAACCTGCCCTACATCACGGCCTCCGCCGAGGGGCCGCTGCACCTCGACGAGAAGCTGACCCGGGCCCAGTTCCAGGAGCTCACCGCCGACCTGCTCGACCGCTGCAAGGCGCCCTTCCACCAGGCGGTCCAGGACGCCGGCGTGAAGCTCTCGGCGATCGACCACGTGATCCTGGTCGGCGGCTCGACACGGATGCCCGCGGTGACCGACCTGGTCAAGGAACTCACCGGCAAGGAACCGCACAAGGGCGTCAACCCCGACGAGGTCGTGGCCGTGGGCGCCGCGCTCCAGGCGGGCGTCCTGCGCGGCGACGTCAAGGACGTGCTGCTGCTCGACGTCACCCCGCTGTCCCTGGGCATCGAGACCAAGGGCGGCATCATGACGAAGCTCATCGAACGCAACACCACCATCCCCACGCGGCGTTCGGAGATCTTCACGACGGCGGCCGACAACCAGCCCTCGGTCGGCATCCAGGTCTACCAGGGCGAACGCGAGATCGCCGCGTACAACAAGAAGCTCGGCGTCTTCGACCTGACGGGCCTGCCGCCGGCGCCGCGCGGCGTGCCGCAGATCGAGGTGGCCTTCGACATCGACGCCAACGGCATCATGCACGTCTCCGCCAAGGACCTGGCGACCGGCCGCGAGCAGAAGATGACCGTCACCGGCGGCTCGGCCCTGCCCAAGGACGACATCGACCGCATGATGCGCGAGGCCGAGCAGTACGCGGAGGAGGACCGCAGGCGCCGCGAGGCCGCCGAGACCCGCAACCAGGCCGAGCAACTCGTCTACCAGACCGAGAAGTTCCTCCGCGACAGCGGCGACAAGATCCCGGCCGACACCAAGGCCGAGGTCGAGTCGGCCATCGCCGAGGTGAAGGGACAGCTGGAACAGCAGGCGGACACCGCCGCCCTGCGCGCAGGCGTCGAGAAACTCGCCACGGTCAGCCAGAAGATGGGCCAGGCGATGTACGCCCAGGCCCAGCAGACACCCACCGAGGAATCCTCCGGCACCCCGCGGGACGAGGAGGGCGTCGTCGACGCGGAGATCGTGGACGAGGAGAAGGAGCAGGGAGACCAGAAGGGCGGGGCGGCCTAGCTTCCCGGCGGATCGCTTGCCTGGGTCTCCGCGGGCGGCAGCGTCGCGTACACGGCGTCGACGACGGAGGCGTACGGAGTGCCGGAGTCGGCCAGCCCGGAGCGCAGTCGCTCCAGTCCGGCCCGGTACTCCGTCAGCAGCACGGTGTTGCCGGTGCGGGCCGTGAACTCCAGTACCGCGGGCAGGAAGTCGGGCAGCTCCTCGCCGGTGAGCTCCAATCCGTGGGAGCTGTAGAGCTCCTGGAAGCGGGCCGGCGAGAACCCGCGCCAGCGGCTCAGGTACAGGCTGTGGCCCTGCGCGCTCTCGAAGACCTGGAGGTAGTGGGCGGCCAGCTCCCGCGGCGCGGTGACGGCCGCGTGGTCGGCGAACTCCCGCAGCTGCGGGGCGGCTTCGCGCAGCAGCGGCAGCCGGGCGCGGAAGTCGTCGTCGGGGAACATCAGGCACAGCGCGGCCGCCTGGTACAGCACCTCGAATCCGGGCATCGGGCCTCCTTCCCGTGCGCCCCGCGATCCCGACGCTAGGGGCGGGAAGGGGGGCACACCCGTCGGCGGGGTCCGTACGTGTCAAGGCGGCTGAAAACCGCCTCTGGGGCGAGTCGCGGCACTCGGAGACCCGTTGCGGGAGGCGTTGAATGTGAAGACAGACTTCTCGGCATCCCCTCAGTCCAGCGCACCGGCGGCGCCGAGTGTCACAGTCCCCGCTTCGGGGCGCTGCTCAGCCTGTTTCCGGCCCTCCCGGGGCTTCGGATGTGACTACACTCGCCGCCCATGCACGAGCGCGACCGCAAGACAAAACATCAGAAAACGCTTGACTGTTCATCGAGCCTCGACGTCGTCGACCAGCATGTGAAGGCGGTGTGGTCCATGGCTGAATCCATCGCCCACGCGGTCCGATCGACGTCGGCCGGCACACCCCTTTCGGCGGCCCGCACCAGGCCGGCAGCGGTCACCGCCGTCGTCGGCCTCCGCGAAACCCGCCCCGACACCCCTGTGATTAACGCCACACCCGGGGCGGCTGCGTGAGCCGCTCGGCGCATCGCCGGCACGCCCGTTCCCGCGACCCCCGCGGACACTGGCGGCTGCTCGCCCTGACTCTGCCCGTCATCTTCGCCGTCCTGCTCTTCGAGGGCTGGACCGTTCACGAGGTGGACGCCGCCAAGACGCGCCGGCCGTGCACCAAGCCCGTGCCCAGGTCCTTGGACGAGAGCGGCCCCGTCCTGCGCGGCATCGACGGGGCCAAGGTGTCGTCCGCCGCGGCGCCCGCGCGCACCGTCGCCCTCACCTACGACGGCGGACCCGATCCCGAGTGGACCCCCCGCCTGCTGGATCTGCTGCGCGAGCACCACGCGCACGCCACCTTCTTCGTGTTCGGCGCCCAGGCGGCACGCCACCCGGACCTGGTCCGGCGCATCCTCGACGAGGGCCACGAGATCGGCTCGAACACCTACACGGGAGCCGACCTCGGTTCCTCGTCGCACGTCCGCTTCGCCATGGAACTGGGCCTCACCCGGAAGACCCTCGCTGGGACGGCGGGCATACGCACCGACCTGCTGCGGATGCCGATGACCACCGAGGTGGACACGCTGTGCGGTGCCGAGTGGCAGGCGGCCCGGAAGGCCGCCGCGGACGGCTATGTGCTGGTCGCCGCCGACCACCCGACCCGTGATCCGGTGCACGGCCTGATCCGCCAGTTCAGCAACACCGAACTGGCGTACGACGAGACGAAGCAGCTGCTCGACGCCCCGCACGCCGACCGGTTCACCACCGTGACGGACGCGGTCGGCATACCGCCCGCCGACACCCCGGTGTCCACCGCCGAACGGTGGCAGGGCAAGGCCCTGATCTGGACCGTGGCGGCCGGAAACACCTTCACGCACATCATGATCTGGGTGCTGGGCGTGGCCGGAGCGCTGGGCCTGCTGCGGCTGCTGTCGCTGACCTTCTTCGCCCGCGCCCACGTCCGGCGCCTCACCCGCCCCCGCCCCGGCGCGCCCTGGCTGCGGGAGGTCAACGCGCCTGTGACGGTGCTCGTGCCCGCCTACAACGAGGAGGCCGGCATCGAGTCCACCGTCCGTTCACTGCTCGCCTCCACGCATCCGTACCTCGAGGTCATCGTGATCGACGACGGCTCCACGGACCGGACGGCGGACCTCGCCACGTGGATCGACGACCCTCGGGTCCGCGTGATCCGCCAGCCGAACTCGGGCAAGGCGGCGGCGCTCAACACCGGTCTGGCCATGGCGTCCCACGACATCGTGGTGATGGTCGACGCCGACACCGTTTTCGAGCCCGATGCCCTGTACCGGCTCGTCCAGCCGCTCGCGCATCCGGCCGTCGGTGCCGTCAGCGGCAACACCAAGGTCGGCAACCGCCGCGGACTGCTCGGCAGGTGGCAGCACCTGGAGTACGTCTTCGGCTTCAACCTCGACCGGCGCATGTTCGAGGTGCTGGAGTGCATGCCGACGGTTCCCGGAGCCATCGGCGCCTTCCGCCGGGACGCGCTCATGGGTGTCGGCGGGGTCAGCGAGGACACCCTCGCCGAGGACACCGACCTGACGATGGCCCTGTGGCGGGCCGGCTGGCGGGTGGTCTACGAGGAGTCCGCCGTCGCCTGGACCGAAGTGCCCACCACCCTCAGGCAGTTGTGGCGGCAGCGCTACCGCTGGTGCTACGGCACCCTGCAGGCGATGTGGAAGCACCGCCGGGCCGTCGTCGAAGTGGGAGCGGCCGGGCGCTTCGCTCGCCGCGGGCTGAGCTATCTGGCCGTCTTCCAGGTGGTCCTGCCGCTGCTGGCACCGGTCGTCGACCTCTTCGCGGTGTACGGGGCGCTCTTCGCCGACCCCGTGCAGGCGACGGGCGTGTGGCTCGCCTTCCTCGGGGTCCAACTGGCCTGTGCCGGTTACGCGCTGAGACTCGACGGCGAGCGGCTGTGGGCGCTGTGGTCGATGCCGTTCCAGCTCTTCGTCTACCGGCAGCTGATGTACCTGGTCGTCATCCAGTCCGTGGTCGCCCTGCTGCTCGGCACCCGGCTGAAGTGGCATCGCATGCAACGTTCCGGCACGGCTGCCACTCAGCAGCTCAGGAGGCCGGAAGCCGAACGACAGTTGTCATCGAGGTGATGAGGGAGTGGTTCGTCCCATGAGCGACGGGCCGGGCATGCGCCCCGGAACCGGCCGGCGGAACGAGAACGGGGAGGCACAAGGGCGCCGGGTGATCACGGGACCGGTGTGGCAGAGCGGTGCCCCACCGCTCCAGGAGCCGGTCCGGCCGTACGAGGGGTACATCGTCGGGCCGTACCCGTACGGCAGCTACGGCGGTGCCGACCTCGGGCCGTACCCGTACGGCAGTCACGACGGCGCCGACCTCGGGCCGTCTCCGTCGCCCTTTCCGTCTTGGTCACCGGCTCCGGCTCCGGCTCCGGCTCCGGCTCCGGATCCGGATCCGGAGCCGGAGACGGAGACGGAGACGAAGACGTGCGGCAGTCCTGTCGACGAGACGGACCAGGACCAGGTCCGTGGGGCCGAGCGCGGCGGCCGCACCACAAGTACCAGGCCTCCCCGGGCGCGCCCCGGCCGGGCCCGCCGGACCGTGCGCCTGCTGGCGGTACTGCTGTGCGCACTGGTCCTGACCGGCGCGGGCACCTGCGCCTGGGCCGAGTTCAGGCTCGACCGGTCCGTCGACCTGAGCGGGGTCGCCGACCGTCCGCCGCGAGGGAAGGGAACGAATTACCTGGTCGTGGGATCGGACGGCCGGGACGGCCTGTCGGAGCAGGCCAGGAAGGAACTGCACACCGGCACGGCCGGAGGCAGCCGAACCGACTCGATGATGCTCCTGCACACCGGTGCCCACGGCACCTCGATGGTGAGCCTGCCACGCGACTCCTGGGTAACCATCCCGTCGTACGTCGACCCCCACACCGGCAAGTTCCACCGGGCGGCGAAGAACAAGCTGAACGCGGCCTACTCCCTCGGCGGGCCCGCCATGCTCGTCCGCACCGTCGAGCTGAACACGGGGCTGCGCGTGGACCACTACGCGGAGATCGGCTTCGCGGGCTTCGTCGGTGTCGTGGACGCGGTCGGTGGTGTGGAGATGTGCGTGGACCGCACCATCGACGACCCGAAGTCGGGACTGCGGCTGAAGAAGGGCTGTCACAACCTGACCGGCTCCCAGGCGCTGGCCTTCGTCCGCCAGCGGCACCAAGAGGCGGACGGCGATCTGGGGCGCTCCAGGAACCAGCGCCAGTTCCTCTCCGCCCTGGCCCGCAAGGCCGCCGCGCCGGGCGTCGTGCTCGATCCGTTCCGTTCGTATCCCGCCCTGAGCGCGGGACTGGATGCCCTGGTGGTGGACAAGGACATGGAACTGCCCACGCTCCTTGCGCTGTTCCGGGCGATGAAGAGCGTTTCGGGAGACAGCGGCAGGCAGTTGAACGTCCCAGTGGCCGGGCCCGGCTCCGCCACGGCCGGGAGCACTGCCCTGACGTGGGACGAGGCGAAGGCGAACAAGCTCTTCGCCGAACTGCGCGACGACCGGCCGGTGAGCATCGACGAGCCGGACTGACGGGCCGTTCGGGAGTCCGAGAGAGGCGTGAGGGGCGCTTGGTGCGCTGTGACACTTCTGTGAGGACGCCCGCTTGTGTTCATGAGGGTGTCGCGGCGAACGGGTGCGTCGGTCGGCACGGCCTCGCAACAAACCAGGTGCGAACGAGGACGATCTTGGGTCAGGAACGGAAACCGCGCTACGCACAGGCCCACGACGGGGAACTGGGCGCGGCCGTCGCGCGGGCCCAGGACGGGGACGAGGCCGCTTTCGCGGTCGCTTACCGCCTCGTGCAGCCGGGCCTGCTCGGCTATCTGCGCGGACTCGTCGGCGACGACGCGGAGGACGTGGCGTCCGACGCCTGGCTGCAGATCTCCCGGGACCTCGGACGGTTCAAGGGGGACGGGGCGGGTTTCCGCGGCTGGACGGCCACCATCGCCCGGCACCGGGCACTGGACCATGTGCGCCGCCAGCGCGCGCGCCCCCGGCCGGGGGCGATCGAGCAGGATGTCCTGGACCTGCCCGGCCCGCACAGCACCCATGACCAGGCCCTGGAGGCCGTCTCCACCGAGCGGGCCCTGGAACTGGTCCGCGGGCTGCCGCGGGACCAGGCCGAGGCCGTGCTCCTGCGCGTCATCGTCGGACTGGACGGCCCCGCCGCCGCGCGCGTCCTCGGCAAGCGCCCCGGCGCGGTGCGCACCGCCACGCACCGGGGGCTGAAACGCCTCGCCCGCCAACTGGGCCTCGGGACGGAGACCGCCGAGGGTGCGACGGATGAAGCTCCCCGGTCGCTGGAGAGTCGACATCCGTCACGACGACGTCAGTGGTCGGACACCCCGGCATCACACACCGGCATGCCGGACTCATCGAACAGCTCAGGCAGGAACGGACAACGGACATGGGTGATCGGTTGAGCCGCGACGGAGTCACAGGCCGTCGACGCGTGCGCCCCGGCGAGGCCGTGCCCGGCCCGTGGGATCCGCGGGACGACACCGCGCTGCACACCGTCCTGGCCGCCGCCCTGCTCGCGGGCGATCCCGGCCCCGAAGCCGAGCGCCGTGCCGTGGCCGCCTTCCGGACCGCCCGCGACGCGGGAGCGCACCGAGCGCGTACCCGGCACCGGGACGACTGGCGGCTTCCCGCGCAGCGGCGTACCGGGCGCCCGGTGAAGACGACGGCCGCCGCCGTGCTCACCAGCATCGCCCTGGGCGGTGTCGCGGTCGCGGCCATCGGTTCGGTCGGTTCGTCGGGGAACGGTATCGGAGAGAGGGCGCACCCCTCGGTGGTCGCCCCCGCCCGGCCGGGAGATGAGGCATCGCCGGCCTCCTCCGGCGGCCCGGGACGGCGCGACGGCTCGTCCTCCGCCCAGGACACCGAGGCCCACTGCCGTGCCTACGAACGAGTCAAGGACCGCGGCCGGACGCTCGACGCGACGGCATGGCGGCGGCTCGTCGCGGCGGCGGGCGGAGAGGACGAGGTCGACGGGTACTGCGCGGAGCGGCTGGCCCGGCCGACGGCCGCGCCGAGCAGGTCCGGCGTCCCGGGCAGGCCCGCCGAAGGCACCGCGGACGCCGGCACGGGCACGGCCGGGAAGGGCGGCACGCCGGGCAACGGGAACCCCGGTAACGGCCCGGCAGGCGGGGGCAAGGGCGGGTGACCCCGGCACCGGCGGCCGGGCGCGCCGCGCCCCGCCGAGGCCATGCCGTGTCCCTGTAACGATTCCGGCGCCTCTTTCGGTGTGTAAGTAGTGAAGAAATTGCACGCCGTTGATGCCCGCGGTGTGGATGAGCCCCGGAGGTACCGAGTGCGACCGTTCACCCTCAACTACGCCTTCCCCAGCTCACGTCCCACGGTGGTGACGCCCTACCGCTTCGACGAGTCGCTCCAGCTGAACGTGCTTTTCGACGGCCGCCCGGCCGTCAGTGACCCGGACCTCCTCCTGGCGGTCGGTACGACGGCCTCCACCGCCGGTTCCAAGACGCACTTCGACGACTGACGACATGTGACCCCATGACCGTACTGATCCTCACGTCCAAGGAAGACGTCACCGCCGACATGGTGGTGACCAAGCTGCACGAGGCGGCGGTGCCCGTCATGCGGCTGGACCCCGCCGACCTGCCGAACGACACCGTGCTGTCCGCGCACTACACCCGGGGCGACTTCGAGGGCCTCCTGTCGGTGAACGGACATGTGGTCAGCATGGGAGGTCTGCGATCCGTATGGGTGCGCAGGCCCGGCGAACCGGCCGCGCACGCTGCTGAGCCCTCCCCATGGCTGACTGCCGAGACCCGCCAGGCGCTGTTCGGCATGCTCTACTCCGCCTCCGCGCGATGGATGAACCATCCACGCGACGCCGGCCGGGCCCGCCTGAAGCCGTGGCAGTTGAGAGCCGCTCAGCTCAGCGGTTTCGCCGTACCGCCGACCGTCGTCACGACCTTCCCGCGCCTGGCACGGCAGTTCGCCGAGGAATACGGGGAGGTGGTGGTGAAGTCCGCCTCCGGGCCGCCGCCCGGTGAGCCCCCGCTGGCCCTGCCCACCACCCTGATCGGACCCGACTCGGACTTCTCGGGTGTCGAGGCCGGGCCCGCGCTGCTGCAGCGGTACATCCCCAAGCGTGCCGACATTCGTCTGACCTGCGTCAGCAGCAGCCTGTTCGCCGCACGGAAGACCGCCGAACCGGAACAGGTCGACGGACGCTACGGCGACACCGAGCACACCTGGGAGCCGGTGCCGGTGCCCGACCGCATCCGCAAGTCGGTGCACGACTACGTCGACATGGCCGGACTGGCGTACGCGGCTTTCGACTTCGCCGAGGACGAGGACGGCTTCTGGTGGTTCCTCGAGTGCAACCAGAGCGGCCAGTTCGGCTTCGTGGAACTGGAGACCGGGCAGCCGATCTCGCAGGCGGTCGCCACATGGCTGTCACGGCCGGCCCGGCGCTGAACCGCTCAGAAGCTCTCGCGGTACTCCCGCAGCAGCCCCTCGGTGCGCTGGGTGGAGGCGGCGCCCGCCGTCATGTGGTCGAGGACCTCCAGATGCGCGGAGACCTCCTTGCGGGAGTCGAGGTACAGCGCGCCGGTCAGGTACTCGGTGAAGACCATGTCGGGCAGTTCCGGCTCGGCGAAGCGGAACAGGGAGAACGGCGCGTACGTCCCCGGGTGCGGGCCGTCCTTGAACTCGGCGATCTGGAGCGTGACACGGTCCCGTTCGGAGTGCTCCAGCAGCTTGTCCAACTGCTCCCGCATCACCTGGCCGTCGACGCTCACCGGCCGCCGCAGCACCGTCTCGTCCATGATCACCCACAGGTGCGGCGGGTTCGGGCGCTCCAGCAGCCGCTGCCGCTCCATGCGCAGCGACACGTGTCGCTCCACGGCCTCCGGCCCAAAGTTCCCGATGGTGCCGGCCTGCAGGACCGCACGCGCGTACCCCTCGGTCTGCAACAGCCCCGGCACGAAGTGCGGCTCGTAGGACCGGATGATCCGGGCGGCGCCCTCCAGGCTCACGTACACGCTGAACCACTCCGGCAGCACGTCGTGGAACCGCTGCCACCAACCCGGCCGGTTGGCCTCCTCGGCGAGCTCGACGAACGCGGTCACCTCGTCGTCCGGCACGCCGTACGCCGTCAGCAGGATCTGCACGTACGGGATCTTCAGCGCGACGTCGGCGCTCTCCATCCGCCGGACCGTCGCGGGGGCGACGCGCAGCACCCGGGCGGCCTCGTCACGACTGAGGCCCGCCGCCTCGCGCAGCTCCTGCAACCTCTTGCCCAGCACCACCTGGCCCACGGTGGGTGCGGCCCGCCGTTCACTCACGCCACGCCTCCCCAACGTGCCCAAGCCCGCGATCAGTCTGTCACGTTCCGCCGTCAGTCTCACAGGGCCGCGGGCGGGGAGATCGCGAGAACGGACGAGTCGCCGGGGCATTACCCCGCGGGTAATCGACCGGGCGCGCACGGGACGGGATCGTGAGCGCACCGGGTCCCGGGCCGGCGCACTCCGGCCCGGGACCCGGGACCCGCTGCCACACCACGACCCGACGGAGGGTGACTCACCATGTCCGCGACCCAGCTCGCCACACTCGCCCCGACCAGCGCGCCGCAGTCGATGCTGCGCCGCTTCCTCGCCCTGGACGCGGTGGTGACCGGCACGAACGCGCTCGCCTACCTCGCGTTCTCCGGCCCGCTCGGCCGTTTCCTCGGCGTGGACTCCACGCTGCTGCTCGCACTGGGCGCGTTCCTCACCGCCTACGCGGCGGGCGTGGGTCTGCTGGCTGCCCGCCGGCAGCCGCCGGCGCTCGGTGTGCAGGCCGTCGTCGACATCAACCTCGCCTGGACGGCGGTGAGCCTCACGGCCCTGGCGCTGTGGCTGACGCCGAGCACGGCGGGCGCCGTGTGGACGGTGCTCCAGTCCCTGACCGTGGCCGGGTTCGCCGTCCTCCAGTACAGGGCGCTGAGGGTCCGTCAGGGCAGCAGCGACTGAAGGTACTTGACTGTCGCCGGGTCGGCCGGGAGGAGCGTCTCGATGGCCAGCTCGGCGACGGTCACGTCCATCGGTGTGTTGAACGTGGCGATCGAGGAGATGAACGACAGCGTCCGCCCCTCGTGCTCGATCCGCAGCGGCAGCGCGAAGTACGGCACCGGCTCCGCGGGCTCGTCCACCGGATCCGCCTCGGGCACCGGATACGCCGCCACCTCCTCGTACAGCGCCCGCAGCGGCTCGGAGCGGTGCAGCGCGATCTGCCGCTCCATCTGCTCCAGCAGGTGCCCGCGCCAGGCGCGCAGGTTGCGGATGCGCGGCGCCAGGCCCTGCGGGTGCAGGGCCAGCCGCATCGCGTTCAGCGGCGGTTCGAGCAGGGACTCGGCGACGCCGTCGATCAGCGTCATGATCCCCCGGTTGGCCGCCACGACGTTGTACAGCGCGTCCACCACCAGCGCCGGATACGGCTCGTAGCCCCCGATCAGCCGCTCGATGCCCTCGCGCAGCGCGCCCAGCGCCGGGTCGTCCAGCGGCGTCTCCGGGTAGCGCGGCGCGTAACCGGCCGCCAGCAGCAGCGCGTTGCGCTCCCGCACGGGGACGTCCAGGTACTCGGCCAGTCGCAGCACCATCTCCTCGCTGGGCCGGGAACGGCCGGTCTCGACGAAGCTGATGTGCCGGGCCGAGGAGTCCGCGCGCAGGGCCAGCTCCAGCTGGCTGACCCGGCGCTGTTCCCGCCAGGCCCGCAGCAGCGGCCCCACGCCCTGGCCGGCGGTGGACGGATGAGTGGTCATGCCGGGACCGTAGTCGAGAACCGGCCGAGCCGGACAGGCAGACCGCTCCGACCAGGCCTCGGACGTCCCGCTGTGGCAGGCTGAGAAGGCAGCAGAGGACCCCGGCGTCAGGGAAGGAGCGCAGCCCATGCCCGTCGAACCGCTGTCGCAGAAGGAGGTCGAGGACCGGCTGGCCGAGCTGCCGGGCTGGTCGCTCGACGAGGACCGCCTCACCCGGTCCTACCGGCTCGGCTCGCACTTCGCGGCGACGGCGATGGTCGTGCACATCGCCCAGGTCCAGGAGGAGCTCGACCACCACTCCGACCTCACGCTCGGTTACAACTCGGTGTCCCTGTCCGTCCACACGCACAGCGCGGGCGGTGCCGTCACCGAGAAGGACTTCGAGCTCGCCCGCAGGGTGGAGGACCTGGCCCCCGGGCACGGGGCACACTGACCGGGTGCTCGACTACGACAAGGAAGCTGAGCGGTACGACGCCTCGCGCGGCGGCGAGCCCAGGGCGGCCGCCGCCGCGGCAGCGGTGCTGAGCCTCGTGCCGCCGGACGCGCGCAGCCTGCTCGACGTCGCCTGCGGCACCGGCATCGTCACCCGCCGGCTCGCGGCCGCGCGCGACGGCATGCGGGTGACCGGCGTGGACCTCGCCCCGGCGATGGCGCGGCAGGCCGCCGCCCGGCTGCCAGGTGCCGTGGTGCTCGCCGACAGCCGCCGGCTGCCCTTCCGGGACGGCGAATTCGACGCCGTGTGCAGCGTGTGGCTGCTGCACCTGACCGCCGGGCCCGCCGACGCCCGGACCATCGTCGGCGAGTGCGCCCGGGTGCTGCGGCCCGGCGGCGTCTACGTGACCACGGTCGACAAGGCCGCCTCCCACAACGTGGGCAGTGACATCGATGTCGTGCTCTCCACCCGGCCGCCCACCCCGGTCCGGGACGCCGAGGCGGACGTCGAGTCCCACGCCACCGCACACGGCCTGGTCCCGGCCGGGCGGGCCGGCTTCCGGGGCCACGGACAGGGCCGCAGCCCTCGCCGCACGGTCGCGGACCTCAGACGCGGCTGGTTCGTCACCCTGCCGCCCGGCCACCCGCTCGCCGACGGCTTCGCCACCCGCCTGGGGGAACTCCCCGACCAGGACCGTCCCCGTCCCGACCCCGTCTTCACGCTCCGGGCCTTCAGGAAGCCGCCAACTCCTCCGGCCGTGTGAACTCCATGATCCAGTTGGTCACCCAGCTCTCGCCGCCGTCCACCGAGAACGCCTGCTCCCAGCGGGCGGCGGTGTCACTGACCCCCGACCACACGAACCGCACCCGTACGTCCTTGCCGTCGTACGTGTCGTCGCCGTGGAATTCGCCGCGCGCGTCCTCGAACCGGCCGAAGACCGGCGGGAACAGCGTGCCGCTGCGGCTGGACGCCCAGTTGAGCGACCACTCCTTACGGACCGGGTCGAACAGCCGCAGCGTCAGCCCCTTCGCGCCCAGGTGCGGCATGTCGATCTCGTCGATGTTGGCGGCCCCGTCGAACAGCGGCCGGCACTCGCTCCGGCCCGGGAACTCCTCCCAGCCGCTGCCGGGGTCGAGGAAGTCGGTGCGGCGGCGGTGCAGGACGTTCCAGGTGCCGTGGAAGAAGTCGAAGTCGTGCGCGCTGCTCATGAGCGGTCTCCTGTGGTTCCCTCGGGCAGACGGTCGGCCAGATAGGCGTTGAGGTCGGGGACGTCCGGGGCGAGCATGTGCCGTACCCAGGCGTCGCGTTCGTGCAGGATCGGCGGCAGCTCCCAGACGCAGCCGATCCACGGCAGGCCGGGCCTGACGAAGTGCGTGGGGTCGCGGTCCGGGCAGCCGAGGACCGGCTGGCCCGCCGCCGCGCCGCCGAAGTGCAGCACGTTGTCCCACACCCAGCTGTACGCGTTCAGATAGGCGCCGTCGTCACCGCCCCGGTGCAGCACGACGAACGTCGCCGGCGGGGTGCCGTCCGGCTCCGGCAGCAGCTCGGGCAGGATCGCGTACGCCGCCTCCGCCACCTCGGGCGCGATGCCCTCCGGGTCGGCCGTGACGTGGTAGCGCTTGATCGACCGGCCGACCACCTCGATCGGTGGCGGCACGGTCAGGAGTTTCTCCGTGAAGGGCATGGCGGGACGCTAGAACCGGTCCCCTGACATCCTGTGTCAGTGAAGTCCAGCCGACTCGTCTCGATCCTCCTGCTGCTCCAGACCCGCGGCCGGATGACCGCCGCGCAGCTCGCCGAGGAGCTGGAGGTCTCGGTCCGTACCGTCTACCGGGACGTGGAGGCCCTCGCTGCCGCCGGGGTCCCGCTGTACGGCGACGCGGGCCACGCCGGCGGCTACCGCCTGCTCGACGGTTACCGCACCCGTCTGACGGGTCTCACCGCCGACGAGGCCGAGGCCCTCTTCCTCGCGGGCGCCCCCGGCCCCGCCGCGCAGCTCGGTCTCGGCTCCGTGCTCGCCGCCGCCCAGCTCAAGGTGCGCGCCGCCCTGCCGGCGGAGCTGCGCGCGCACGCCGACCGGATCAGCGGCCGGTTCCACCTGGACGCCCCCGGCTGGTACGCGGACGCCGACGACGCCCCTCACCTCCCGGCCGTCGCGGACGCCGTGTGGAACAGCCGCGTGCTGCACGTCCGGTACCGCCGCTGGCGCGAGCCCACCGACGTGGAGCGCCGCCTGGAGCCGTACGGGCTCGTACTGAAGGCGGGCCGCTGGTACGTCGTCGCCGGGCCCGGACCACGTACCTACCGGATCGACCAGATCCTCGAACTCACCACGGGCGACGAGGAGTTCACTCGACCGGGGGACTTCGACCTGGCCGCGTACTGGGCGGCGTACCAGCGCGGCTTCCACGACCGGCTGCACCGCGGCGAGGCGGTGGTGCGGCTGGCCCCGGGGACGTCGCTCACCGGGGCGGCGGGAGAGGCCGTACGGCGCCACGGTCGTGACGACGCCGACGGCTGGACACGCGCCACGGTCCCCATCGAGTCGGTCGAGCACGCCCACGCCGAGTTCCTGCGCCTGGGCACCGGCATCGAGGTGCTGGCTCCGGACGAACTGCGGTCGAGGATCGCCCGGACCGTGTCCGAACTGGCCAAGCGGTACGGCAACTCCCGTGCACCCGGCGGCGACTGAGAGGCGGAACCCGCCCGTCCTTTCAGGAGGTCCGTCCCGTGAAGCACCCGCACAGGCACCGCAGACGCCGCCTGCTCCTCCCCGTCGCCGCAGCCACGGCGGCACTCGTCGGTGCCGGCCTGACCACGTTCGCCACCGACGACGCCGCCGAGGCCGCCACCGCCCGGCAAGTCGAGAAGCTGGACCGGGGCGTGGTCAGCGTCCACACCGGCAGCGGCAACCTGGTCAGCTGGCGCTGGCTGGGTACCGACCCGAACGACGTGTCGTTCAACGTGTACCGGGCCGGTACGAAGGTCAACCCGACCCCGATCACCGGCTCCACGAACTACTTCCATTCCGGCGCCCCCTCGCACGCCGACTACACCGTCCGCGCGATCGTGAACGGCGTGGAGCAGGGCGACTCGGTGCACGCGGTCCAGTTCCGCACCGGCTACAAGGACGTCCCCCTCTCCCCGCCCGCGGGCGGCACCGCGCCGGGCAACTCGGCTTACACCTACGAGGCCAACGACGCCTCCCTGGGCGACCTCGACGGCGACGGCGCCCTGGACATCGTCCTGAAGTGGCAGCCGACCAACGCCAAGGACAACTCCCAGTCCGGCTACACCGGCAACACCATCGTCGACGGCGTCAAACTCGACGGCACCCGCCTGTGGCGCATCGACCTGGGCCGCAACATCCGCTCCGGCGCCCACTACACCCAGTTCCAGGTCTACGACTACGACGGCGACGGCAAGGCCGAGGTCGCCATGAAGACCGCCGACGGCACCCGCGACGGCACCGGCGCGGTCATCGGCAACTCCTCCGCCGACCACCGCAACTCCTCCGGCTACGTGCTGTCCGGGCCGGAGTTCCTGACCATGTTCAACGGCCAGACCGGCAAGGCGATGCAGAGCGTCGACTACGTCCCGGCCCGCGGCACCGTCTCCTCCTGGGGCGACAGCTACGGCAACCGCGCCGACCGCTTCCTCGCCGGCACCGCCTACCTCGACGGCGCCCGCCCCTCCTTGATCATGGCCCGCGGCTACTACACCCGCACCGTCATCGCCGCCTGGGACTGGAGAGGCGGCTCCTTCACCCGCCGCTGGACCTTCGACACCAACTCCTCCACGAACAGCGGCAAGGGCTACGACGGCCAGGGCAACCACAGCCTGTCCGTCGCCGACGTCGACGCGGACGGCAAGGACGAGATCGTCTACGGCGCCATGACCGTCGACGACAACGGCAACGGACTGTGGACCACCAAGCTGGGCCACGGCGACGCCGGCCACGTCGGCGACCTCAACCCCTCCCGCTCGGGCCTGGAGTACTTCAAGGTCTCCGAGGACTCCAGCAAACCCGGCTCCTGGATGGCCGACGCCCGCACCGGCCGGATCCTGTGGCAGACGGCGTCGGGATCCGACAACGGCCGCGGCGTCGCCGCCGACATCCACGCCGGCAGCCCGGGTGCCGAGGCCTGGTCCGCCGCCGACACCACCCTGCGCTCCGCCACCGGCGCCTCCCTGGGCCGGGAGCCCTCCAGCATCAACTTCCTGTCCTGGTGGGACGGCGACCCCGTCCGCGAACTCCTCGACGGCACCCGCATCGACAAATACGGCACCTCCGGCGACACCCGCCTGCTCACCGGATCCGGCGTCTCCTCCAACAACGGCACCAAGTCCACCCCCGTCCTGTCCGGCGACCTCCTCGGCGACTGGCGCGAGGAGGTCATCTGGCGCACCAGCAACAACACGGCCCTGCGCATCTACAGCACCCCCCACCAGACCAACACCAAGATCACAACCCTGCTGCACGACACCCAGTACCGCACCGCCCTGGCCTGGCAGAACACCGCCTACAACCAGCCCCCGCACCCCAGCTTCTTCATCGGCAACAACATGTCGACGGCTCCCAGGCCGACGGTCTACACCCCCTGAGAAAGCCGAGGGCGTATGCCGTCTTGGGCATACGCCCTCGGAAGCACGGTCAGGCCACCGTGCAGCTCTGGTCACCCAGCTTGAACGCCGTCGGCTTCGTGTTCGTCCCCGACGAGTTCGCCGTGAAGCCGAAGCTCACGGACGAGCCCGCCGCCACGCCTGCGTTCCAGCCGACGTTCTTCGCCGTCACCGTCGAACCCGACTGCGCGGCCTCGGCGTTCCACGCCTGGGTCAGCTTCTGGCCGTCGGCGAAGGACCAGACGAGGGACCAGCCGCTCCAGGGGGTGGTGCCGGTATTGGCGACCTGCACGTCCGCCTGGAAGCCGCCCGACCACTGGCTGGTGACCTTGTACGTCACCTTGCAGGCACCGGCCGGTTCGGGTCCGGGCCCGGGACCCGTGGTGCCGCCGTCGGAGCTGTCGCCGTAGATGACGCCGCGGCCGTTGGTCGCCACGTACACCCGGCCGTACACCCTCGGGTCACCGGTGATGGCCGCACCCGTCCAACCCCACTGGTGGGCGTCGTCGTTGACGCGCGTCCAGCTCGCGCCCTTGTCCGTGGAGCGGAAGATGCCGCGTACGCCGCCGATCTTCGCGCTGGTGTAGAGCGTCTGGTAGGAGGCGCCGGGTGCCGCCTTGCCGAAGCCGATGGTGTCGGCCTGCTCGACGTTCGACAGCTTCGTGAAGCTCGCGCCGCCGTCCGTCGAGTGCCACAGGCCGTACGCCCCGTCGCTCGCGCCGCCCGCCAGCCAGATATCGCCCTTCCCACCGGGCAGCGCCTTGAAGCGGACACTGTCGCCGCCGGGCAGCCCCGTCGCCGGTGACTCCTTGAACGTCGCCCCGCCGTCCGTGCTGATGTAGAACTTCCCGGACTTGAAGCCGTAGAAGGTCTTCGGGTCGACGCGGTCCGACTCGACGATCGCCCCGGAGGGGATCCCGCCGGAGGCCTGCCACGAAGTGCCGAAGCCCGTCGCGTAGTGCACGCCGGCGCCCTGCGGGCTCCACACGAACCGGCTGCCGTCGGCCGCCGCCGCGACCGTGCCGCCGCCGCTCACGCCCGAGGGGTCGGTCCCCGCGAACCAGTTGGCGCCGTTGTCCGTCGAGAACGAGATGTGCGGACCCGAGTCGAGGTTGCCGACCCGGACGACCGTGTTCGGGTTCGACTCGGCGAAGTCCAGACTGGTGGTCGTCGTGAAGTTCGGCTGGGTGAACATCATCGACGGGACCTTCGTCAGATCCGTGTGCCGGAAGCCGCCGATGTCACCGAGCGCGCTGAGCAGCGGGGCACCGGACGGGGGAGAGGCGAGGTCGTTGACCGCCGTCTCCTCCAGCCCCTGCACCATCGGCTTGACGGCGAACTTACCCCCGTTGTCCCAGTTCGTGAGGTTCTCGGTGCCGTAGATCGTCGCGCCCGTCCCGTACATCATGCGGTTCGAGTTGAACGGGTCGATCTCCAGCGCTTCCGTCATCCACCCGAGCTTCGGGGTCTGCTCGGGCGGCTGCGGGTTCGCGCCCCAGGTCAGCCACGGCGAGGACGAGACGTCCATCGTGTAGCGGTTCTCGCGGTTGGGGTACGACGTGTAGTCCCACGCTTTGGTCCAGGTCGCACCGCTGTCCGTGGAGCGGAAGATCTGCGTGTCCGGCCACCAGGCGCTGTACGCGGTCGCCATCACCGTGCCCGGCTTCTGCCGGTCCACCGTCAGCCCGCTGAAGCCGTAGAACGTGTCGGCCTCCGCCACCGGGCTGATGTTCGTCCAGGCCCCGGTCCCGGTCGCGTACCGCCACAGCTGACCCTTGCCGCCGTCGTACGGGCCGCCCTTGTCGCTGTAGGCGAGGTAGAGGTATCCGTTCTTCGCGTCCAGTACGCCCTTGTGGGCGAGATAGCCGGTGGGCTGCCCGGCCAGCCGCTGCCAGGTCGCGCCCGCGTCCGTCGAGCGGTACACCGCGTTGTCCTTGTCGGCGACCCCCACGTAGATCGTCTTCGTGGCGCTGCCCGACGTGCCCGTGGACTCGTCGAAGGTGACCCAGACGATGCCCTGGTTGTCGCTTGAGTACCCGGAGGTGTCGCTCGGATCCGCCACGTAGTTGCCGACGTTGGGGAAGTTCGACACCTGGGACCAGGTCACGCCCGAGTCCGTCGACCGCCACAGTCCCTTGCCGCTGGGCGCGCCCAGATACAGCACGCTGTTCCGGTTCGGGTCGACGGCCAGCCGCTCGCCCATGCCCCGCCCCGGCATGTTGCCGCCCAGCTTGAACGGCAGGTTCGCCTTCTGCCAGCTCGCACCCCGGTTGGCGGAGCGCATGACCGCACCGTTCTTCGGATCCCAGCTGTTGGTGTACGTACCGACCGCCGCGTACACCCGGTTGGGATCGACGGAGTCGGACGCGATGCTGACGACCCCCGTGTGCCCCCAGTCGTCCCAGCCGACGGAGTCCAGCAGTGGCGTCCAGGTCTTCGAGGCCTCCTGCCACCGATAGGCACCGCCGATGTCGGTGCGGGCGAAGGCAAGGTTCTTCTCGGAGCGGTTGAAGACGATTCCGGGGACGAAGCCGCCCCCGTCGATCCGGGCGTTCTTCCACGTGTAGGTGTCGGCCGCCAGCCTCACCGACGGGGGATCGGCGGCCAGGGCGGTGGGGGCGCCCGACAGCAGCCCGGCCGCCAGCGCCAGCACGGCCGTGAGGATACGGGTTCTTCGCACGGTGGGGTTCCTTCCGGTGAGGGGGAACGTGCGAGGGCCGGGCGGCTCCCAGTGCGGGTGGGAACCGCCCGGCCGGCCTCGTCGTCAGGTGACGAGACCACGAACGCGGAGTTTCGGACGCACCTTTGTCTTGGGGGCGCGGGGAACTGCGCGACCAGCCACATACGGCCCGCAGATCACAACGCCCCACCCGCGGAGCGCCCGGCGGGGACTATTCGAGAAGCTCCGCGTACGAGCCCATGGCCAACGCGATATCCGCCTGAGCCCAGAACCGGTGATACGTGAACGACGGCACCGCACCGCCGGCGAGATAACTCTCGATCTTCGACCAGGCAGGATCGTCCTCGTAGAAGGACCGGATCGAGTCGAACGTCGACGACGAGTTGATCGCGTCACCGTTCGGCATCGTGCCCGTCCAGCCGCTCGGGACGTACACCGGGTCGTCGAACCGGTTGTAGTCCGCGCGGGTCTCCGGGACGGCGATCCCGAGGTCGTCCTGGTGGTTCGCCCACATCCCGTCCAGCAGCTTCTTCGCCGCCGTCGCGGCCTCCGTGTCACCGGAGCGGTCGGCGTAGTACGTCAGGGTCTTGGCGTACGCGGCCGCCACACCGACGTCGTTGGTGTAGTCGGCGACGGTGACGTGCAGCCCGCTGTTGGAGCCGGGGCTGGAGGCGTTCCAGGTGTCGGGCTGGCCCGACCACTGGAGCGTCGACGGGACACGGAACGTGCCGTCCGGGTTGAACGTGGTCTTGGACAGCGCCCAGTCGACCCACTTGTCGAGGACCGCCTTGGCCTGCGCGTTCCCCGTCTGCTGGTACAGCTCGGCGACCCGCTCCATGGACCACGCCTGGAAGCCGAACCACTGGTTGGACGGCGGGTCGTGGTACACGGGCTTCTCGTCGTAGTACATGCCGTAGAACGTCGACTTCCCGGCGGGCGGGGTCGCGTACCGGCCCGCCCAGCTGTTGGTCGCGCCGCCGGCGATGGCGCCCTCGTTCGACTGGAGCCAGCGGTAGAACTCCAACTGCCGGTCCATGGACTTGGCCCAGTCGGCCGCGCCCGTCGCCGACTTGGGCTTCAGCGGGGCGTAGTTGCCGAGCGCGTAGGCGGCCAGCGGGTTCTGGTAGCCACCGTGGGCGTGGCTGGAGCCGATGCGCCAGGCCCAGCCGGCGCTGGTGTCCGTGGCGCCGCCCCAGGCGTAGTACCAGGACATCAGGTACATCGAGGCGTCCTTGCCGGTGCCCGCCGGGCAGGCCGACGGTCCGACGCAGTTGCCGATCTTCTTGAAGTACTTGTCGAACATGGAGTAGCGCAGGTAGTCGCCCATCTTGGCCGCCTTGGCGACCGTCGCGGAGACCTGCCCGCCCTTGCCCTGCTCCTTCGCCCACAGGTCCGCCCAGTAGGCGGCCTGCACGGCGCGCGCGTCGGCGTCCGGCGCGTTGGTGAACTTCCACTGCTTGGCGTAGGAGGCGTCAGCGGTGAACAGGTCCAGATAGCCGTTCTTGCCGCCGTACTTGAAGGCGTCACAGGTCGGCTGCGGCACCGTCTCCCACACCGACTCCTGCGAGCCGCGCTGGAAGGTGTTGATGTACGACGGGCCTGTGTCCGAGGGGCCCGCCTCGCACTTGCCGGGCGAGTTGCCGTAGCCGTAGACGTTGTCGACGTCCTGGAGCCAGTGCATGCCGTAGACGTCGTCCGTGCCGTACGCGCTCTTCAGCTCGGCCGCGATCGGGTCAGAGCCCACCGAGACACCGGTGTCGAGCTTGGCCGGGTACTCGTTCGGCGTGTCCAGCTCGGGCGCGTAGGTCGCCGGCTTGGAGGCGTTGTAGAAGGAGTTGGTCGGCTGGTCGGCCTTGGTGGGGATCATGTACTTCTCCATGAGATCCCAGGCGCCGTTGAACTTGGACCAGTCACCCGTCACCTTGCCGTACATGGCCTGCAGCCACAGGAGGTAGCTGTACGCCTCCGAGGTGGTCTCGTGACCGTGGTCCGGCGCCTCGACGATCAGCGTCTCGACCGAGTGGTAGGGAATGCCCTCGGGGGAGAAGTAGCCGTTCGCCGGGTTGGTGATCTTCCCGTAGAGCTCCAGGAAGCGGGCGTCGTACGCCTTGGTCGCCGCCAGCTGGGTGACGGTGACCGAGGCCTTGGCGTGGCCCGCGGCCGTCGACTCGAACACGGCGGAACCCGTACCGGAGCCCGCGGCCGTGACGGTCACCTTCTGCGCGGTGTTCCAGTTCTGCGGCGTGAAGGTGAGCGAGGCGCCGCCCGTGACCGACAGGCCCGCGTTGCCGCTCGCGCGGGCCGACGTGACCGTCACATTGGACGTCGGCTGCTTGGACAGCTTCACCTCGTACGTGCCCGACTTGCCGGACTGCACGCCCAGTTGGAGCGGCGAGGCGACGACGGTCGGGCCGGAGGCAACCGTGATGCCGACCGGAGTGGAGTCGGCGGAGGCGCCCATGCTGTCGTAGGCCTTCGCCACCAGGGAATGGCTGCCCACGGTCAAATCCGAGACGGACAGCGCGTAGGGCGCACTCGTGTCCGTGCCCAGCAGCTTGGTGTCGTCGTAGAACTCCACCTTGCTGATCGTGGCGTTGTCCGCGGCGGCCGCGGTGGCCGCGAGCGGGACCGCCTCGCCCTGGGTGTAGACGGCACCGGCGGCCGGGCTGGTCAGCACGGCGATCGGCGGCTGGTGCGCGCCGGTGCAGGGAGTGCCGTTGACCGCGAAGGACGTGGGCGCGGTGTTGCTGCCGCTGTAGCTGAACTGGGCGCCGGTGGAGACGGCGGCGCCCGCGGCGACCCGCGCGTTGTGGGAAGCGCTCTTGACGGTGATGTTCTGGCCGGACTGCGACCACGTGCCGTTCCAGCCGTTCCCCAGCTTCTGGTTGCCGGAGTAGGCGTAGGTCAGCGTCCAGCCGTCGATGGCGTCCGTGCCGCGGTTGGTGAGGGTCAGGTCCGCGGTGAAGCCGGAGCCCCAGTCGTTCGTCTTGTAATCGACACTGCACTGAAGTGCGGCCGCCTGCGCGGAAGTCGACCCTGAGGAGAGCATCGTCAACGGAAGCGCGAGAGCTGCGAGCGCGGCGGTCCACAGACGCCGCACGGCTCTCCGCTTCCGGGGTGGGGGATGCATGGTGCTGGTTCCTCCTTGCGGCTCGGAGAAGTCAAGGCTTGAACCAGTGGGAGCGCTCCCATAGTGAGGACGGGTGTGGTACCGGTCAAGGTCCTTGAAGAGTCGAAAAGATTCGACGCCTAGAGTTGAGCGAAAGTCAGCGACTCCCCTGTTCTTTGCCGACACTTGGCGCTACCTTCCTTGACACCAGTGGGAGCGATTCCATCAGTCGACGCGTCCGCCACGACGGGCCCGGCCTGCACGGAGTCGCTCATGCGACACCCCTCGCGTTCAGTACTTTTAGCCGCCGCCATCGCGGTCGTCCCCGGCTGCGCGAGTGCCGGTGCCGGGTTCCTCATGTCCTTGTCGGAGCGCACCCTGAACGGCTGACACCCCCACCACCGAAAGGGAAGTCCGCACTCATGAGCCGTACGAGAACAGCGTTACTGGCCGCCATGGCCCTGGTCGCCGGCGCCACGGGCACGGCGTTCGCCGTCGACCCGGGCGGCGCCGGCACCGCCGCCGTCCCCTGCACGGTCGACTACAAGGTGCAGAACCAGTGGAGCACCGGCTTCACCGCCGCCGTGACCATCACCAACAACAGCGCCGCGAAGTCGTCGTGGTCGCTGAAGTGGGCGTACGCCGGCAACCAGAAGGTCACCAGCGGCTGGAACGCCAAGATCAGCCAGAGCGGTGCCGACGTCACCGTGTCCAACGAGAGCTACAACGCCCAGCTCGCGACGGGCGGTTCGGTCAGCTTCGGCTTCCAGGGCTCCTACAGCGGCAGCAACGCGATCCCGGCCACCTTCACCCTCGACGGCGTGACGTGCAACGTCGACGACGGCGGCAACCCGGCGCCGGGCGGCCCTGCCAACCGGGTGAACAACCCCTATGACGGCGCCAAGGTGTACGTGAACCCGGAGTGGCGCGAGAAGGCCAACGCCGAGCCGGGCGGCAACCGGATCTCCAACCAGCCGACCGGTGTCTGGCTGGACCGGATCGCCGCGATCAACGGCGTCAACGGCGGTATGGGCCTGCGCGACCACCTCGACGAGGCGCTGCGCCAGAAGGGCTCCGGCGAGCTCGTCATCCAGGTCGTCATCTACAACCTGCCCGGCCGTGACTGCGCCGCCCTCGCCTCCAACGGCGAGCTGAAGCCCGACGAGATCGGCCGCTACAAGACAGAGTACATCGACCCGATCAAGGCGATCCTCGCCGACTCGAAGTACTCCTCGCTGCGGATCGTCACCACCGTCGAGATCGACTCGCTGCCGAACCTCGTCACCAACACCGGCAGCCGCCCGACGGCCACCCCGCAGTGCGACGTGATGAAGGCCAACGGTAACTACGTCAAGGGCGTCGGCTACGCGCTGAACAAGCTCGGCGACGTGCCGAACGTCTACAACTACGTCGACGCCGGCCACCACGGCTGGATCGGCTGGGACGACAACTTCGGTGCCTCCGCGACCCTGTTCAAGGAGGCGGCGTCCGCCGAGGGCGCGACCGTGGGCGACGTCCACGGCTTCATCACCAACACGGCGAACTACAGCGCCTTGAAGGAGAACAACTTCTCCATCAACGACAACGTGGCCGGCAAGTCCGTCCGCGAGTCGAAGTGGGTCGACTGGAACCGCTACACCGACGAGCTGTCCTTCGCCCAGGCCTTCCGCAACCAGCTCGTCTCGGTCGGCTTCCCCTCCGGCATCGGCATGCTGATCGACACCTCCCGCAACGGCTGGGGTGGCACCGCCCGGCCCACCGGCCCGGGTGCACAGACCTCCGTCGACACCTACGTCGACGGCGGCCGCTACGACCGCCGCATCCACCTCGGCAACTGGTGCAACCAGTCCGGAGCCGGCCTCGGTGAGCGCCCGCAGGCCAGCCCGGCCGCCGGGATCGACGCGTACGTGTGGATGAAGCCGCCGGGCGAGTCCGACGGGGCGAGCAAGGAGATCCCGAACCCCGACGGCAAGGGCTTCGACCGGATGTGCGACCCGACGTACGAGGGCAACGCCCGCAACGGTTACAACATGTCGGGTGCCCTGCCGGACGCGCCGATATCCGGGCACTGGTTCTCCGCCCAGTTCCAGCAGCTGATGCGGAACGCCTACCCGCCGCTGTCCTGACCGGCTGACACACCGTCCCCACGGATCCGCCGGGGCTCCGGCCCCGGCGGATCTTTTTTGCGGGAGCGGCAAGAGCAGTGGCCTTCTCCCGGTGCGTCGGCGCAGGCTGGCGGCATCCGAGGGAGAGGCTGACCACCATGGCGCACGACCACGACCACGACCACGAGCACGGCCACAACCACGAGCACGGCCACGGCCACCACCACGGCCACACGGACATCGACTGGGCCGAGATGGGCCCGAGACTGGAATCCCAGGCGGAGCTGTTCGCGTCCCTGTACGAGCGGGCCATGGCCTGGCTGGCGAAGGAGGTGACCGAGCCGGGCCTGATCGTCGACGCGGGCAGCGGGCCGGGCGTCGTGTCGTGTCTGTTCGCCGAGACGTTCCCGGGTGCGCGGATCGTCGCCGTGGACGGCTCCGAGCCGCTGCTGGAGCGGGCGCGGGCACGGGCCGAGCGGCTGGGGGTCGCCGACCGCTTCGGCACGATCGCCGGTGAACTCCCGGACGTGCTCGACGAGCTGGACTACCCCGCCGACCTGCTCTGGGCGAGCCGCAGCCTGCACCACCTCGGCGACCAGCGGGCCGCGCTCACCGCCTTCGCGGCGCGGCTGGCGCCCGGCGGCACTCTCGCCCTCATGGAGGGCGGTCTGCCCCCGCGGTACCTGCCGCGCGACATCGGCATCGGCCGGCCCGGACTCCAGGCGCGGATCGACGTGGTTGAGGCGGAGTGGTTCGCGCGGATGCGTGCGGAGCTGCCGGGCCATGTCGCGGAGACGGAGGACTGGCCCGCCCTGCTGGCCGCCGCGGGCCTGAAGCACACCCGGACGCACACCTTCCTGCTCGACCTGCCCGCACCCGCCTCGGACCGGGCCCGTGCCTACGTCGTGGCGTCCCTGTCGCACCTGCGCGAGAGGCTCCCGGAGGGCCTCGACGCGGAGGACCTCGCGACCCTCGACCGGCTCCTCGACCCCGACGACGAGGCGAGCCTGCACCGTCGCCCGGACGTGTTCGTCCTGGAGGCCCACACGGTGCACACGGCGGTGCGGGCTGGCTAGGCCTTGACTTCGAGAGCGCTCCAAGTGATGGACTCCCCGGCATCGACCACCCGGCCGGATCTCAGGCCGGGCAAGAATCTCAGGGGGAATCCATGTCCGACTCTCGGGTTGCGCTCATCACCGGCGGTGGCAGTGGGATCGGCGCCGCCGTGGCGCGGCGGTTGCTGGCCGCGGGGCAGCGGGTCGCCGTCACCGGGCGCGGGGAGGAACGGCTGCGCGGGTTCGCCGAGGAACTCGGGGAGCCCGACGGGCTGTTGACGCTCGTCGGTGACACCGCCGTGTACGACGACGTCCGGGCGGCGGTCGACGCCACCGTCAAGGCGTTCGGGCGGCTGGACACGGTCGTGGCCAACGCCGGTTCCGCCACGCACGACACGGTCGCCGAGGGGGATCCGGCCGGCTGGACCGACATGGTGCTGACGAACGTCCTGGGGCCGGCTCTGCTGATACGGGCGTCCATCGACGCGTTGAAGGAGACGCGGGGGCGGATCGTGCTCGTCGGGAGCGTCGCCGGGTTCGTGCACGGGCCGGGCAACCTGTACGGGGCGACCAAGTGGGCGGTGACGGGGCTCGCGGAGAACACGCGGCGGCAGGTCACGGAGTGGGGGGTGGGGGTGACGCTGGTCGCCCCAGGCCGGGTGGAAACCCCCTTCTGGGACTCCTACGGCAGCCTCCCGCCCGGCCACCTCCTCACGCCCGACCAGATCGCCGACTCAGTCGTCTGGGCGACCCACCAGCCGAGTGGCGTCGACATCAACACCATGGTCGTACGACCGGTGGGGCAGCCGGTCTGAGAAGGCAGAAGCGCGCCCTGGTTCCGAAACTCCCCACGGGGTCGGAACCAGGGCGCGTCAGTCACACGGCCAAGGGCCGGGGTCCTCAGACCCCGTCGAACGTCGCCGGGTCCGGGCCCAGGCGGCGGTCTTCGTTGAGGGCGCTGATGGCCGCCAGGTCCTCCGTGTCCAGGGTGAAGTCGAAGACCTCGATGTTCTCCTTGATCCGCGCCGGCGTCACGGACTTCGGGATGACCACGTTGCCCAGCTGGATGTGCCAGCGCAGGACGACCTGGGCCGGCGTGCGGTTGTGCTTCTGGGCGATGGCCACGATCGCCGGGACCTCCAGCAGGCCCTTGCCCTGGCCGAGCGGCGACCAGGCCTCCGTGGCGATGCCCTGCTCCGCGTGGTACTCACGGGCGGCGTTCTGCTGGAGGTGCGGGTGCAGCTCGATCTGGTTCACGGCCGGGATGACCGACGTCTCGCCGATCAGCCGCTCCAGGTGCTCGGGAAGGAAGTTGGAGACACCGATGGCCCGGATCCGGCCGTCGGCGTGCAGCTTCTCGAACGCCTTGTACGTGTCGACGTAGGTACCCCGGGCCGGCAGCGGCCAGTGGATCAGGTACAGGTCGACGAAGTCGAGGCCGAGCTTCTCCAGCGAGGTGTCGAAGGCGCGCAGCGTGGAGTCGTACCCCTGGTCGGCGTTCCAGAGCTTCGTCGTGACGAACAGCTCCTCGCGGGGGAGGCCGGACGCGGCGATGGCCTTGCCGGTGCCCTCCTCGTTGCCGTAGATCGCCGCGGTGTCGATGCTGCGGTACCCGGCCTCCAGCGCCGTCGCGACGGCCGACTCGGCCTCGTCGTCCGGCACCTGCCAGACGCCGAAGCCCAGCTGGGGCATCTCGACGCCGTTGTTCAGGATGATCGGGGGGACCTTGCTCACGAGCTCTCGATCCTTCGGTTTGTGGTCGGGTGTGCCTCCCATCGTCAACGATCACGAGCCGTGATGCATTCCTGACGGGAGAATTCAGGCGTGCGATTCGGCCGGTACCTGGCAAGTCACGCCCGGTACAGCGCCTCGACCTCTTTCTCGTACGCCTTCTCGATCGCCTTGCGCTTCAGTTTCAGGGACGGGGTCAGCAACCCGTGCTCCTCGGTGAACGGCTGGGCCAGGATGCGGAAGGTGCGGATCGACTCGGCCTGCGAGACAAGGGTGTTGGCCGCGACCACCGCACGCCGCACCTCCGTCTCCAGATCCGCGTCACGCACCAGCTCCGCCGCGGACATCCGCATCTTGCCCCGCATCGTCAGCCAGTGCTCCACGGCCTCCTGGTCGAGGGTCACGAGGGCGGCGATGTACGGGCGGTCGTTGCCGACGATGATGCACTGGTTGACCAGTGGATGGTCACGGACGCGTTCCTCCAGCACACCGGGCGAAACACTCTTGCCGCCCGATGTGACCAGGATCTCCTTCTTGCGGCCGGTGATGGTGAGGTAGCCGTCCTCGTCGAGCGCGCCGAGGTCGCCGGTGGCCAGCCAGCCGTCGTGCAGGGTCTCGTCAGTGGCCTTGGGGTTGTTGAGGTAACCCTGGAAGAGGTTCTGGCCGTGCAGCCAGATCTCCCCGTCGTCCGCGATGTGCACGGTCATGCCCGGGATGGGCTGCCCGACCGTGCCGAACCGGGTGCGTCCGGGCGGGTTGGCGGTCGCGGCGGCCGTGGACTCGGTCAGGCCGTAGCCCTCGTAGATGTGCACGCCCGCCCCGGCGAAGAACAGGCCGAGCCGCCGGTCCATCGCCGAGCCGCCCGACATGGCGTGCTTGATACGGCCGCCCATCGCGGCGCGGATCTTGGAGTAGACGAGCTTGTCGAACAGCTGGTGCTGCATGCGCAGGCCGGCGGAGGGGCCGGGGCCGATGCCCCAGGCCTTCGCCTCGATCGCGTCCGCGTACTTGATGGCGATGTCGACGGCCTTCTCGAACGGGCCGGAGCGCCCCTCCTTCTCGGCCTTGCGGCGGGCCGCGTTGAACACCTTCTCGAAGATGTACGGCACGGCCAGGAAGAACGTCGGCTTGAACGCGGCCAGGTCGGGCAGCAGGGCCGCCGCGTTCAGCTGCGGCTGATGGCCGAACTTCACCTTGCCGCGGATCCCGGCGACCTGGACCATCCGCCCGAAGACATGGGCGAGCGGCAGGAACAGCAGGGTGGCGGCCTCGTCGCCCCGCTTGGAGTGGAACACCGGCTCCCAGCGCTCGATGACGGTGTCCGCCTCGTACATGAAGTTGCCGTGCGTGATGACACAGCCCTTGGGGCGGCCGGTGGTGCCCGACGTGTAGATGATCGTGGCGACCGAGTCGGGGGTGACGGCCTGGCGGTGGCGGTGCACCACCTCGTCGTCGATGCTCGCGCCGGCGTCGTACAGCTCGTGCAGCGCGCCGGTGTCCAGCTGCCACAGGCGGCGCAGCTGCGGCAGCCGGTCGATGACGGTGGCGATCGTCATCGCGTGGTCCTCGTGCTCCACGACCGCGGCCGTCACCTCGGCGTCGTACAGCATCCAGAAGCACTGCTCGGCCGAGGACGTCGGATAGACCGGCACGACCTGGGCGCCGATCGTCCACAGCGCGTAGTCGAACAGCGTCCACTCGTAGCGCGTACGGGACATGATCGCGACCCGGTCGCCGAACCGGATGCCGCTGGCCAGCAGGCCCTTGGCCAGGGCGAGCACCTCGTCGCGGAACTCGGCGCTGGTGACGTCCCGCCACTGCCCGGACTCGTCCTTGCGGCCCAGTGCGATGTGCAGCGGGTCGTCCTGGGCATGCTCGAAGACCACGTCGGCCAGACCGCCCACCGGAGGTGCCAACGCCAACGGAGGGTTGGTGAACTCGCGCAAACCCCGCTCCCCGCTCCTCAGCGCTTTCGTTGAGTGACGCTCCGCACAGCGCCGTGAAAGCTACCCCAACCGGGCAGAAGGCGGGAGGGGTTGCGAAGGCGAGCAGGGCTCTTGTCCGCGCTGGTCAGGGAGGGAAAATGCGCTCACATGGGGAAGGGTCGGACAGAATCCTGACGGTTGAGTAAGTTTCGGAGCCGTAATCTCCACCGAATCTGTACGACCGGGTCACGGCCCGAGGCTCCTCGCGCGCGGTGCCCGGCCGTCTCTTCTGTCAGCGCCCCGGAGGCGGATTTCGTCACTCCGGTTCAGCCGGTCACCGCCCGACAGGATCGCCGCCGCCAAGGCGTCCGCCGCGCCCTGGGCGGAGGGGCGGCGCCGGCCGTGGACCACGACGAAGTCGACCTGCCCCAGCTCCGGCAGCCCCGCCCGGTCCGGGACCCGGACCAGGCCCGGCGGGATGAGGCCGCGGGAGTGGGCCATCACGCCGAGCCCCGCCCGGGCCGCCGCGACGAGGCCGTTGAGAGAGCCGCTCGTGCACACCACACGCCACTCGCGGCCCTGCCGCTCCAGCGCCTCCAGGGCGAGGGCGCGGGTGATGCCCGGCGGCGGATAGACGATGAGCGGCACGGGACGCTCCGGGTCGAGCCGGAGGCGCTCCGCGCCGATCCACACCAGCCTGTCGTGCCGGACCAGCTCCCCGCGCGGGTCCTCGGGCCGCCGCTTGGCCAGGACGAGGTCCAGCTTCCCGGCGACGAGCTGCTCGTGCAGCGTGCCCGACAGCTCGACCGTCAGCTCCAGATCGACCTCCGGATGGTCGTGCCGGAAGCCCTCGAGGATCTCCGGCAGCCGGGTCAGCACGAAGTCCTCCGACGCGCCGAAGCGCAGCCGGCCGCGCAGCCGGGTGCCCGTGAAGAACGCCGTCGCCTGCTCGTGCACCTCCAGGATCCGGCGCGCGAACCCGAGCATGGCCTCGCCGTCCTCGGTGAGCTCCACCGAGTGCGTGTCCCGGGTGAACAGCGTCCGCCCGGTGGCGTCCTCCAGTCGCCGCACGTGCTGGCTGACGGTGGACTGCCGCAGCCCGAGCCGACGGGCGGCCTGCGTGAAGCTCAGCGTCTGCGCCACCGACAGGAAGGTGCGCAGATGGGACGGGTCGTACATGGCGCCAGGCTATCGCGGAACGTGATGACAGTGAGAGCGGTATGCCGGATTCCCGATCGCCGGATCGGGGAGCAAGATGAAAGGGGGCCGTACCGGCCCTGTACCGCCCGTAAGCACCAAGCAAGTGGAGCACCGTGAAACGCCTGCGCCTGCCGCGTCGGATGCCGATCGACCCGTACATCCTTCTCCTGCTCGCGACGGTGGGTGTCGCCGCGCTGTTCCCGGCCCGCGGGACGGTCGCCGATGTCGCGTCCGGTGCCTCCACGGCGGCGATCGCCCTGCTGTTCTTCCTCTACGGCGCCCGGCTGTCCACCCGTGAGGCACTGGACGGCCTGCGCCACTGGCGGCTCCACGTCACCGTCCTGGCCTGCACCTTCGCCGTCTTCCCGCTGCTCGGCCTGGCGGCCCGCGGGCTGGTGCCGGTGATCCTGACGCACCCGCTGTACCAGGGTCTGCTCTTCCTCACGCTCGTCCCGTCGACCGTGCAGTCCTCGATCGCCTTCACCTCGATGGCCCGCGGCAACGTGCCCGCCGCGATCTGCGCGGGCTCCTTCTCCTCCCTCGTCGGCATCATCGCCACCCCGCTGCTCGCGGCCTCCCTCCTCGGCGGCAGCGGGGGCGGGTTCTCCGCCGACTCGCTGCTGAAGATCGTGCTGCAACTGCTCGTGCCGTTCCTCGCCGGACAGCTGCTGCGCCGCTGGATCGGCGGTTTCATCACCCGCCACAGGAAGGTCCTCGGACTCGTCGACCGCTGCTCGATCCTGCTCGTCGTCTACACCGCGTTCAGCCAGGGCATGGTCCAGGGCATCTGGCACCAGGTCAGCCCCCTCCGGCTGGCCGGGCTGCTCGGCGTCGAGGCCGTGATCCTCGCCGTGATGCTGCTGCTGACCTGGTACGGCGGCAAGGCGCTGGGCTTTAGCCGGGAGGACCGGATCACCCTCCAGTTCGCCGGTTCGAAGAAATCCCTGGCCGCC
Organism: Streptomyces sp. NPDC050164; assembly: GCF_044459945.1. Lineage (NCBI taxonomy): Bacteria > Bacillati > Actinomycetota > Actinomycetes > Kitasatosporales > Streptomycetaceae > Streptomyces > Streptomyces sp. NPDC050164. Next base: position 42,628 of record NZ_JBITJK010000014.1, on the reverse strand, counting down.
GGACTGCCCATGGCGAGCGTGCTGTTCGGCCCGCAGGCCTCGCTGGCCGTGCTGCCGCTGATGCTCTTCCACCAGATGCAGCTGATGGTCTGCGCGGTGATCGCCAAGCGCCGCTCGCACGATCCCCGCCCGGAGGTCACCGCGCCGGAGCCAGCCGCAGCGTCACGAATCGTGGTCGGTACAGGGACACGTTCCGGCTGAGCTGGGCGGCGGCGCCCGTCGTATCCAGCCAGTTCACGTCGTAGCTCAGCACGAGACGCCCGTCGCCGCTCAGCACCGGGTGCGTCTGCGGGTTGTAGGCGGCCACCTGGCCCTGCGGCAGCGACGGGCTGAACTCCTTCGCGGGCCCGTGCCACGGCCCGGCCGGGGAGCACGCCCAGTACGAGGCCACGGTGGTCAGGCCCTTCGTGCCCGCGGCCATGGTGAACAGCACGTACGTCCCGTCGTCCCGGACGACCGAGAACGCGCTGCCCACCCCCTTGCGCTGCCCGTCCCCGAGCACCGGCCGGGGACGGGCGCCGGCCGCCCACGCCGAGCCGGTCCAGTACCGCCAGGCCGCCGGATCCCCGAGCCTGCCCTCCGGCACCCGCGCGAGGTGCGCGTGCGAGGCCGGGCGGGAGGCGGCCTGGCCGTCGTCGCCGCCGAAGACGTACGTCCAGCCGTCCTCCTCGACCAGCGTCGTGCCGAACAGCACCCGCCGGGAGGGGTCGGGGACCAGTTGCTGGTCGAGCACCTTGACGATCGACTCCAGGCGCAGACCGGGCAGCGACAGCGTGGCCACCTCGGTCGCGGTGGGCACACCGTAGATCCACGGGGCCTGGCCGGCCGTGCGCACCCACAGCAGCACCCGGACGACCTGCTCCGAGGAGCCGGGGGAGCGGGGTTCGACGCGGGCGGCGACCGGCCAGCGCCACTGGCCCGGCGCCGGGTCGGCGAAGAGCGGGGCGGGCAGGGTCGTCTCCAGCCGGCCGTCGCGCATCAGCACGGCCGAGTTGCGCACCAGCGGGGCGGTGGTGTCCCGCCAGGCGTGGGACTCGCCGGCCGGGTTGGGCGGGCCGTACACCCGGCCCAGGTAGGTGTCCGAGAACAGCCACAGCACCCGGCCGTCCGGCAGCCGCACCGAGTGGGTGCCGTCGCCGCCGGTCCAGTCGTCGGTGCGGGTGGCGTCGTCGCCGTAGCGGGCGAACTCCGCGGTGAGGCCGTCGTCCGCCTGCCAGGAGCGGACCGTGCGCGCCCGGCAGGCGGCCTCGTCGTCTGGACTGTCGTCCTCAGGGAGGGCGATGAGCAGCGCTGCCCCGAGAACCAGGACCAGCAGCAGGCCGATCCCGGTTCCCGTGCGCTGTCGTGCTCGTGCTGCTTTTGCGTCGTCGGGCACGTGCCGTGACGTTAGTTGCTGCCGCTCACCTGGTCCATGGGGAGCCACAGCATCGTGCCCCTGGCGGCCGCGCCCTTGGTGCCGGCGGCCACCTCCTTGTCGGTGAGGGCCCGGTTCCAGACGCGGACGTCGTCGATCGCCCCGGTGAGGAACGCCCGGCTGTCCATGCGCTGGCCGATGTGCACGCCGAACGGGGAGTTACGGCTGACCGAGCCCGGCACGTCCGAGGTGCTGATCGGCGTGCCGTCGAGGAAGAGGGTCAGTTGTCCGCCGCCCCGGCGCAGGACCAGGTGGTGCCAGCGGCCGTCGTTGTGGGCGCCGGCAGTCCACACCGAGGCCGTCCTGACGGTCGCCGCGCCCGACCGGGTGGTGACGAGCGCCCGGACCCGGTCGCTCGCCGGCTCCCCGCGCAGCCAGACCTGCGGCTGGGTGCTGCCGATGCCGCCCATCCACAGGAAGGGCTGTTCGCCGGTCGTGGCCGTGTAGCGGAAGAACAGCGACGCCGTGAAGTCCCCCTCGCCGAGCGGCAGTCGGGACCGGTAGGGCAGGCGTACGGCGTCGTCTGTGCCGTCGAAGGACAGCGCGCCGCCGCGGGCACCGGCCGTCCGCCCGGCACCGCCGAGCACGGCCGCGGGCCGCGCGCCCCACGCCGCGTCGCGGGTGGTCGGATCGGCGCCACGGCGCGGTTTCAGCCAGTCCTCGGTGAAGCGGGCGAAGCGGATCTCGTCGCGCGCGTCGACCGCCCCTCCCTCGTACAGCAGGCCCACCGTCGAGGAGTTGACCGCCGCCATGTCGGAGTAGCCGGACCAGTCCGTGGTGACGACCGTGCCCCGGTCCACGCTGTCCCAGGTGCGCCCACCGTCGTAGGAGGAGCGGACCATCATCGTCCGGCGGCGGTCGGGATCGGCGGGGGCGGACAGCAGGAGCCGGTCGCCGAGGCGCAGGGTCGCGCCCTGGACCTGTGGCGTGTAGAGGTCGGGGAGGCCGCGGAAGGGCGTGGCGAAGCTGTCGCCGCCGTCCAGGCTGAGGGTCTGGGAGCGGTGACCCAGGTCGGTGCCGTCCTGTTCCCGGCCGCTGACGAGGAGGGCGCCGTCGGCGCGTTCGGTGAGCGTCACCTCCGACGGCTTCTGCCGGAACGTGCCGTCCTGAGCTATGGGCCAGGAGTCCGTGGCACCGACCCGCCAGTCGTCGCCCCCGTCGTCGCTGACGATGAGCGCGGCGTGGTTCGCGGTGACCCTGCTGCCGTCCCAGGTCTCGGTGTTGACGCCGAACACCAGCCGTCCGGCGTGCTTGCCGCGGGTGAGCTGGATGCCGTGCACCGGTCCGGTGGCGTACCAGGAGTTCCAGTGCTCGGGCAGGATCTCGTCGCTCAGGTCGCGCGGCTCGGACCAGGTCCGGCCGTCGTCGTCGCTGTACTGGAGGTGCGGGGTGCGGTCGCAGGGAACGGTGCAGTTGCCGGCGTCCGTACGGCCGGTGTTGTACGTCTCGGCCAGCAGGATCCGGCCGGTCCTGCGGTCCACGAGGGGCGCGGGGTTGCCGTGCGTGTCGCCCGCGCCCTCGTTGACGACCTGGAGCGGGCCCCAGGTGCGGCCGCCGTCGGTGGAGCGTTTGAGGACGATGTCGATGTCGGCCGCGTCACCGCAGTTGAGGACCCGGCCCTCGGCGAAGGCGAGCAGCGTGCCGGCCGTGGTGCGCACGATCGCCGGGATCCGGAAGCATGCGTAACCGGGGTCCTGGGAGGCCTTGAAGAGGACCTGTTGTTCGAACTCCCGTAAGGCCCTGTCGGGTTGGGCATGGGCCGGGCCGGCGGGCGCGAGCAGCGCCGCGGCGGTGAGAACGGCTGTCAGGGTGGATCTCAGACGTGCGCGAAGACTTGACGGCATGGTTCGACCTGCCCTTCATGCGTCTGTCGGCTGGACCACCGAGGCGTGGGAACAGAAATCCGGAGATCGAACATTCGGACAACAGGACATCCCACGTCCCATGTGTGGGCCACAGACGGTACTTGGCTTCACAGACCCCCCACAAGAAGCGTGCGTCAGGGGATCAGGACGACCTTGCCGAGGTTGGCCCTCGCCTCGATCTCCCCGTGCGCCTTCGCCGCGTCCTCCAAGGCGAACTCCCCGTGGATGACGGGCTGGACCTCTCCGGCGGCGAACAGCCGCCACAGCTCCTCGCGCCACTGCTCGTACAACTCCGGCTTCCCGCGGGCGATACGGGCCATCTGGAACCCGATCACCGACTTGGCGCCCACGAGCAGGTCGTACGCCTGGACGGTGCCGCCACCCGAGCTGTACGCCACCAGCCGTCCCTCCGGGGCGAGCGCGGCGAGGGCCGGGGTGAGCAGCTCGCCGCCGACGCCGTCCAGGACGTAGTCGACGGGGGCGCCCCAGGTGTCATCGCCGTAGGTGACGACGTGGTCGGCGCCGAGGCCGCGCACGAAGTCGGCCTTCGCCGGGTCGGAGACGGCCCCCACGACCCGTCCGGCGCCCCGCGTCCCGGCCAGTTGCAGGGCCAGGTGCCCGACACCGCTCGCCGCGGCCGTGACCAGGGCCGACTCGCCCGGCTCGGGCCGTGCGGCCTCCAGGGCGCCGAGGGCGACCAGGCCGCTGCGGACCAGGGCGACCGCCGTGACGGCGTCGGTGTCCGCCGGGACCGGGGAGGCCATGGCCTCGTGCAGGAGCGCGAAGTCGGCGTAGCCGTGGCCGAAGCAGAGCCCCGTCACGCGGTCGCCCGTGCCGAAGCGGGTGACGCCCTCGCCGACGGCCGTGACCTCCCCGGCGACCTCGCCGCCGAGCGGCACCGGCTCGGCAGCCTCGGTGACCTTGCGTACGACCGGGAGTGTGACGCCGATCGCCTCCGCGCGCACGAGCAGTTCTCCGGGGCCGGGTTCGGGGACCGGTGCCTCCTGCGTGAACAGGGGGCCGCCTCGGGATTCGTAGCGGATGCGGCGCATCGCACCTCCGGGTGTCGTTGGTGATCCCAACGAATTTGTCGGAGTGTCCAACGATATAGGACGATCATAGGGAGAACCAACGATTTCTTGGTTAGGCTGCGCCCATGTCGGAAGCTCCCCTCCCCGCGATCCGCTCCCTGCCGAGCTGGCTGCTGGGCCGTGCCGCCGCACGCGGCCGGGCCCTGGTGGCCGAAGCGCTGGCCGAGCAGGACATGCGGATGTGGCACCACGTGGTGCTGTCCGCCGTCCGCGACCTGGCCCCCGTAGCCCAGGCCGACCTCGGGCGCGCGGTCCGGCTGGACCCCAAGGACCTGGTCGGCATCCTGAACGACCTGCAGGCGGCGGGCCTGGTGGTGCGCGAGCCGGACCCGAAGGACCGGCGGAAGAACGCGGTGTCCCTCACCACCCGGGGAGCCCGGGTGCTGACGCGCTGCGAGGAGGCGGCCCGCGCGGCCAACGACGAGCTGCTCGCCCCGCTGTCGGACGCCGAACGCGAGCAGTTCACGGGCATGCTGCGGCGCATATCCGGCACGGGCGACTGACGGCTGCCCCGAGGGCCGAGACGGGGCCCCTGCGGCGCAGGGGGCGCTCCCCGCCGGTCGGGGCCCCGCCGCCGTGCCGCGGGGGAACCTGCTCAGCCCTGGGCGGCCGCGGCCCGCAGGGCGATACGGTCCTCACCCGCGTACACGTTCATGGAGCTGCCCCGCAGGAAGCCCACCAGCGTCAGACCCGTCTCGGCGGCCAGGTCCACCGCCAGCGAGGACGGCGCCGACACCGCAGCCAGGACCGGGATGCCGGCCATCACGGCCTTCTGCGCCAGCTCGAAGGAGGCCCGGCCCGAGACGAGCAGGATCGTCCGTGACAGCGGCAGGTCCCCGTTCTGCAGGGCACGGCCGACCAGCTTGTCGACCGCGTTGTGCCGGCCCACGTCCTCCCGGACGTCCAGCAGCTCGCCGTCCTCCGAGAAGAGGGCCGCCGCGTGCAGGCCGCCGGTCCGGTCGAAGACCCGCTGGGCGGCGCGCAGCCGGTCGGGCAGGCTCGCGAGCAGCTCGGGAGTGACCCGGACCGGGGGCGTGTCGGCGATGGGCCAGCGGGCCGTGGTGCGCACCGCGTCCAGCGACGCTTTGCCGCACAGGCCGCAGGACGACGTCGTGTAGACGTTCCGCTCCAGCGTGATGTCGGGGATCACCACGCCCGGGGCCGTCTGCACGTCGACCACGTTGTACGTGTTCGAGCCGTCGGCGGTCGCCCCGGCGCAGTAGACGATGTTCCGGAGGTCCTGCTGCCCGCCCAGCACCCCCTCGCTCACCAGGAAGCCCGCCGCCAGCGCGAAGTCGTCGCCCGGGGTGCGCATGGTGATCGCCAGGGGCTTGCCGTTCAGCCGGATCTCCAGGGGCTCCTCGGCGACGAGCGTGTCCGGACGGCTGGAGACCGCCCCGTCCCGGATGCGGAGCACCTTGCGTCGTTCCGTGACTCGTCCCATGTCCTGATCAGCCCCGGTTCTGTACGTGCTGGTAGCCGAAGCGGCCCTTGATGCAGAGATTGCCGTGGGTCACCGGGTTGTCGTGCGGCGAGGTGACCTTCACGATCTCATTGTCCTGCACGTGCAGCGTCAGGTTGCAGCCCACTCCGCAGTACGCGCACACCGTGGTCGTCTCCGTCTGCTGCGACTCGTCCCACGCACCCGCCGCGCGCATGTCGAACTCGGACTTGAAGGACAGCGCGCCCGTCGGGCACACCTCGATGCAGTTCCCGCAGTACACGCACGCCGAGTCGGTCAGCGGGGCGTCGTGCTCCACGGCGATCCGGGCGTCGAAACCGCGCCCGGCGACCGAGATCGCGAAGGTGTTCTGCCACTGGTCGCCGCAGGCGTCCACGCACTTGTAGCAGAGGATGCACTTGTCGTAATCGCGCACGTACAGATCGTTGTCGACCTTCGGTTCCTCGTTGAGCCGGGCCGCGTCCGGGCCGAAGCGGTCGGGCTTCGCCTCGTACTCCTTGAGCCACTCGGCGACCCGCGGTGTCGTCGACAGGTCGACCGAGGACGCGAGCAGTTCGAGGACGATCTTCCGGCTGTGCCGGGCCCGCTCGGTGTCGGTGCGCACCTTCATGCCCGGCTCGGCCTTGCGGGAGCAGGCCGGGACGAGGGTGCGGGCCCCCTCGACCTCGACGACACAGACCCGGCAGGCGTTCTTCGGCCGGAGGGTGTCGCCCTCGCACAGGATCGGGATGTCCTTCCCGGCCGCCCGGCAGGCATCGAGGATCGTCGAGCCCTCGGGGACCCGGGCCTCCTCCCCGTCGATCGTGAACTCCAGCAGGCGGCGCGGGATCCCCAGCGGTGTGACGGTCATTCGTACGCCCCCAGACGGTCGATGGCGGATTCCACGGCGTTCCACGCGGTCTGCCCCAGACCGCAGATCGAGGCGTCGCGCATCGCGCGTCCGACCTCCCTCAGCAGAGCGATGTCTCCGGCGGCGTCGGCGCCGGTGCGCTCCGCGATCCGGTGCAGCGCCTCCTCCTGCCGGACGGTCCCGACCCGGCACGGCACGCACTGCCCGCACGACTCGTCGCGGAAGAACTCCGCGATGCGCAGCAGCAGCCGGGGGAGGGGCACGCTGTCGTCGAAGGCCATGACGACCCCCGAGCCGAGCGTCGTGCCCGCCTCCCGTGTCCCTTCGAAGGTGAGGGGGATGTCGAGCTCGTCGGCCCGCACGAAACCGCCGGCCGCGCCCCCGAGCAGCACCGCCCGCAGCCCGTCACGCACCCCGGCGAGCGCGAGCAGGTCGCCCAGCGTCGCGCCGAACGGCACCTCGTAGACACCCGGCCGCTCCACGGTCCCGGACACGCAGAACAGCTTCGGCCCGGTGGACCGCTGCGTGCCGATCGTCGCGTAGGCCGGGGCGCCCATGGTGAGGATCGGCAGGACGTTGACCAGCGTCTCCACGTTGTTCTCGACCGTCGGTTTGCCGAACAGGCCCTTCTCCACCGGGAACGGCGGCTTCGAGCGGGGCTCGCCCCGGTAGCCCTCGATGGAGTTGAACAGGGCCGTCTCCTCACCGCAGATGTAGGCGCCCGCGCCGCGCCGGATCTCGATGTCGAAGGCGTAGCCTTGACCGAGGACGTCGTCACCGAGCAGTCCGCGCGCGCGTGCCTGCGCGATCGCGTGCTCGAGGAGGTGCAGCGCGCGCGGGTACTCGCCGCGCAGATAGAGGTAGCCCTTGTGGGCGCCCGTCGCGTACCCGGCGATCGTCATCGCCTCGACCAGCGCGTACGGGTCACCCTCCATGAGCACGCGGTCCTTGAACGTGCCCGGCTCCGACTCGTCGGCGTTGCAGACGAGGTAGTGCGGATGGTCCGGCTGGGACGCCGTGGCCTGCCACTTGCGGCCGGTCGGGAACGCGGCGCCGCCGCGCCCGACCAGTCCCGAGTCGGTGACCTCGCGGATGACCCCGGCGGGGCCCAGCTCGAAGGCCCGGCGCAGGGCCGTGTAGCCGCCGTGGGCGCGGTAGTCGTCGAGGGACGCCGGGTCGACCACGCCGACGCGGTGCAGCAGCATCAGGCCGCCCTGCCCGGCCTGGGGCACCGCGAGCGCGGCCGGGGGCTCTTCCGGCGCCGAATCGGGGGCGCTCGCGGCGAGGACGGCTTTCTCGACGGTCGCCGGTGCCGACACCGCGGTCCGCACGGGATCCCCGGCCCTGATCGCGAGCGCGGCCGGGGCCCGCTCGCACAGGCCCAGACAAGGGCTGCGCTCCACCGCGACACCGCTGCCGAGACCGAGCCGGGCCTCGATCCCCGCGCACAGCTCCGGCGCCCCGGCCGCCGCGCACGCCAGGTCCGTGCACACGTGGAGCACGGTCGCCGGACGTGGCTTGACCGAGAACATGGCGTAGAAGGTGGCCACCCCGTACGCCTCCGCCGGCGGCACCGTCAGCCGCCGGCACAGGTAGTCGAGGGCGCCCTCGCTGATCCAGCCGACCCGGTCGTTGATCGCGTGCAGCCCCGGCAACAGCAGGTCGCGGCGATCCCGGGCCTCCCGCCCGCCACGGGCCCACCTCAGATCGGCATCGGAGCGGTCGGCTCCCTCCCAGGAGGATTCCGGGGGCCCGAGCAGGGCGTCGACGGCCGCCCGTTCGTCGTCCGTCGGCTTGCTGTCGCCGAAGTGCAGGTCCACTTAGGTCACCTCACGATGGTCGCGACGGGCAGCTTCTCGATCCGGATCGCCGACGCCTTGAACTCCGCCGTCCCCGCGATCGGGCAGTTCGCCTCGATCGTCAGCGCGTTGGTGTCCACCTCGTCCGGGAAGTGCATGGTCATGAAGGCGAGCCCGGGCCGCAGCGCGGTGTCCACCCACACGGGCGCGGTCACCGACCCGCGCCGCGAGGTGACCTGGACCTGCTCGCCGACCACGACCCCGTAGCGCTCGGCGTCCTCCGGGCTCAGCTCGATGTACTCGCCGCGCCGCAGCGGCGAGGCGTAACTGCCGCTCTGCACACCGGTGTTGTACGAGTCGAGCCGCCGCCCGGTGGTGAGCCGGACCGGGTACTCCTCGTCGGTGAGGTCCACGGGCGGGTCGTGCTGCACGATCCCGAAGGGCGCGAGCCGGCCGCGTTCGGCGCGGTCCGGCTCCCACAACCGGCCGTGCAGATAGGTCGGTTCGAGACTCTCGGTACTGGGGCACGGCCACTGGATGCCCTGGTGCTCCTCCAGGCGCTCGTACGTCATGCCGTAGTGGTCGGGCGAGACCGACCTGAGCTCGTTCCACACGGTCTCGGCGTCGGCGTACTTCCAGTCGTGGCCGAGGCGGGCCGCGAGGTCGCAGATGATGTCGATGTCCTCGCGGGCCTCGCCGGGCGGGGTGACGGCCTTGCGGACGCGCTGCACGCGCCGCTCGCTGTTGGTGGTCGTGCCGTCGGTCTCCGCCCAGCCGGCCGTGGCCGGCAGGACGACGTCCGCGAGCTCGGCCGTCTTCGTGAGGAGGATGTCCTGCACGACGAGGAAGTCGAGGGCTTTCAGACGCCGTACGGCCTGCTCGCTGTCCGCCTCCGACTGGGCCGGGTTCTCGCCCACGCAGTAGACGGCCTTGAGCGTGCCGTCCTCCATCGCCTCGAACATCTCCGTGAGGTTCAGGCCGTAGTGCGGCTGGATGACGGTGTCCCAGGCCGACTCGAACTTCAGCCGTACGTCCGGGTCGAGGAGGTCCTGGAAGCCGGGCAGGCGGTTGGGGATCGCGCCCATGTCGCCGCCGCCCTGCACGTTGTTCTGCCCGCGCAACGGTTGCAGGCCGGCGCCGTAGCGGCCGACGTGCCCGGTGAGCAGGGACAGGTTGATCAGGGCGCGGACGTTGTCGGTGCCGTTGTGGTGCTCGGTGATGCCGAGGGTCCAGCACAGCTGGGCGCGCTCGGCACGGGCGTAGGCGTGCGCCAACTCGCGGATGGCGGCGGCCGGTACGCCCGTCACCTTCTCGGCGAGCGACAGCGTCCACGGCTCGACCAGTGCCCTGTACTCCTCGAAGCCGGTGGTCGCCCGCTCGATGAACGCCTCATTGGCGAGGCCCGCGTGGATGATCTCGCGGCCGATCGCGTGCGCCATCGGGATGTCCGTGCCGACGTTCAGGCCGAGCCAGCTCTCCGCCCACTCGGCGGTCGACGTCCGGCGCGGATCGACCGCGTACATCCGGGTGCCGTTCCTGATCCCCCTCAGCACGTGCTGGAAGAAGATCGGGTGCGCGAAACGGGCGTTGGAGCCCCACATCACGATGACGTCGGTGTGCTCGATCTCCTCGTACGACGACGTCCCGCCGCCCGAGCCGAACGCCGCCGACAGGCCCGCCACGCTGGGGGCGTGGCACGTGCGGTTGCAGGAGTCGACGTTGTTGGTGCCCATGACGACCCGGGCGAACTTCTGGGCGACGTAGTTCATCTCGTTCGTCGCCCGGGCGCAGGAGAACATGCCGAACGCGCCGCGGTTGCGTGCCAGACCCCGGGCCGCCCGGTCCAGGGCCTCCTCCCAGCTCGCCTGCCGGAAGGGCTCGTCGCGGGAGTCCCGCACGAGGGGGTGCGTCAGCCTGGTGTAGGTCTTCGGTTCGCGTTTCCTCATGCGGCGCTCCTCAGCGCGAGCAGGTCCGAGATGGCGTGCACGGTGCGCAGGGTGGGCACCTCCACGCCGGTGATGTCCGCCAACTCGACGACCGCCGCGAGGAGTACGTCGAGTTCGAGCGGCTTGCCGCGCTCCAGGTCCTGGAGCGTGGAGGTCCGGTGGTCGCCGACCCGCTCGGCGCCCGCGAGCCGGCGCTCGATGGAGACGCCGACGTCGCAGCCGAGGGCGTTCGCGACCGCGTGCGTCTCGGTCATCATGATTTCGATGACCCTGCGGGTGCCGCCGTGCAGGCACATCTGCCGCATGGTCGCGCGGGCCAGCGCGCTGATCGGGTTGAAGGAGATGTTGCCGAGCAGCTTGAGCCAGATGTCGCCCCGGAGGTCCGGTTCGACCGGGCATTTCAGGCCGCCCGCCTGCATCGCCTCGCTGAAGGCCAGACAGCGCGCCGAGACACTGCGGTCGGGCTCGCCGATGGAGAACCGGGTTCCTTCCAAGTGCCGTATCACGCCCGGCCCTTCGAGCTCGGTCGCCGCGTAGACGACACACCCGACGGCCCGTTCGGGCGCGAGCACCGCACTGACCGCGCCGTCCGGGTCCACGCTCTCGACGCGGTGGCCGTCGTAGGGGCCGCCGTGCCGGTGGAAGTACCACCAGGGGATGCCGTTCTGGGCGGCCACGACCGCCGTGGTGTCGCTCAGCAACGGCGCGATCAGCGGCCCGCACGCCGCGTACGCGTTGGCCTTCAGGCCCAGGAAGACGAATTCGACCGGGCCGACCTCGGCCGGGTCGTCGGTCGCGTGGGGGTGCGCGGTGAAGTCGCCGCGCGGGCTGCGCACCCGGACTCCGTGCTGCCTCATGGCCGCCAGATGCGGTCCACGGGCGATGAGATGTACATCGGCGCCCGCGCGGTGGAGCGCGGCGCCGACGTAGGCGCCGATGGCACCGGCGCCGAGAACTGCGACTTTCACGGGAACACTCCGTTCGGTTTGAGGGATACCGCGGAGGTGACTGCCGTCGGGTGAGTGAGTGCCATCAGTCGAGTGAGGGCCGTCCGACTTGTGTCGATGAAATATTGTCTACAGTATGGACGTTGGGTCAGCAAGGGTCCGTGCGATGACCGTTCGGCGCATGCTGGATACCGCTCACCGCATGCGGTCGACGCGCCGCCTTCTCAACTCCCCTGCGACTGCCTACCGTTCCGGGTTCATGAGTCCCCCAGTCGCGCCCCCGGGCTGGAGCCGCTGGCTCGTCCCGCCCGCCGCTCTCTCCGTACATCTCTCCATCGGCCAGGCCTACGCCTGGAGCGTGTTCAAGCCGCCCCTGGAGTCCGCGCTCGGTCTCAGCGGCACGCAGAGCGCGCTGCCCTTCCAGCTGGGCATCGTCATGCTGGGCCTGTCCGCCGCGTTCGGCGGCACGCTCGTGGAGCGCAACGGCCCGCGCTGGGCGATGACCGTCGCCCTGGTCTGCTTCTCGTCCGGCTTCCTGCTCTCCGCGCTGGGCGCGGCCGTGGAGCAGTACTGGCTGATCGTCCTCGGCTACGGCTTCGTGGGTGGCATCGGCCTCGGCATCGGCTACATCTCACCCGTCTCCACCCTCATCAAGTGGTTCCCGGACCGGCCCGGCATGGCCACCGGCATCGCCATCATGGGCTTCGGCGGGGGCGCGCTCATCGCCTCGCCGTGGTCCGCGCAGATGCTGGAGTCCTTCGGCAGTGACAGCTCCGGCATCGCACTCGCCTTCCTGGTGCACGGCCTGTCGTACGCCGTCTTCATGCTGCTGGGTGTGCTCTTGGTCCGGGTTCCGAGCAGTGCCCCACAGGCGCCGGGAACTGAGCGGCCGGCCCCCACCGGCCCGCAGGTCTCCGCGAACCAGGCCATCCGCACCCCGCAGTTCTGGTGCCTGTGGATCGTGCTCTGCATGAACGTCACCGCGGGCATCGGCATCCTGGAGAAGGCCGCCCCGATGATCAAGGACTTCTTCGCGGACACTTCCACGCCCGTGTCGGTGACGGCCGCCGCCGGCTTCGTCGCGCTGCTGTCGGCGGCGAACATGGCGGGCCGCATCGGCTGGTCGTCGACGTCCGACCTGATCGGCCGCAAGAACATCTACCGCGTCTACCTGGGCGTCGGCGCGCTGATGTACGCGCTCATCGCCCTGTTCGGCGACTCCTCCAAGCCGCTGTTCGTCCTGGGCGCGCTGGTCATCCTGTCCTTCTACGGCGGCGGCTTCGCGACGATTCCGGCGTATCTGAAGGACCTGTTCGGCACCTACCAGGTCGGCGCCATCCACGGGCGGCTGCTCACCGCCTGGTCGCTGGCCGGCGTGCTCGGGCCGCTCATCGTGAACTGGATCGCCGACCGGCAGGAGGAGGCGGGCCGGCACGGCGCGTCCCTGTACGGGCTGTCGTTCGCCATCATGATCGGGCTGCTCGTCGTCGGCTTCGTCGCCAACGAACTCGTCCGGCCCGTCCACCCGCGTCATCACATCCCGGCACCGAGGGAGGCCGCCCATGTCCGGCGACAGCAGTCAGAGTCCGCCTAGCCCGGACCGGCGGTGGCTGATCACCTTCGCCTGGGTGTGGGTGGGCGTACCGCTCGCCTACGGGCTGTACGAGCTGGTCCGGAAGGCGACGCAGCTGTTCACCGGCTAGAGACTGTGGTGTGGATCACAGAGCAGACGCGGGGCCCAGGCGTTCGACAGGTGCCCGGTTGTCGGGGTCCTGACCGAAGCTGACAACGCGGGCACCTGTTTCCTGTCGTCTTGCCTGCCGTCGTACCCGCGAGTCACTGATCACACTGGTGGGTCCCGCTACCCAAGTTCCAACGAGGGGGACCGCCCACATGAACGGCTCGCGCATCGCCGCCGTCGGTCATTACCAGCCCGCCAAGGTGCTCACCAACGAGGACCTGGCGGGCATGGTCGACACCAGTGACGAGTGGATCAGGAGCCGGGTGGGCATCACTACGCGCCACATCGCCGGCCCCGACGAACCCGTCGACGAGCTGGCCGCCCACGCCGCCGCCAAGGCCCTCGCGGCGGCCGGGCTGACCCCCGCCGACATCGACCTGGTGCTGGTCGCCACGTCCACGGCCGTCGACCGCTCGCCCAACACGGCCGCCCGGGTCGCCTCCCGCCTCGGCGTTCCGCGGGCCGCCACGATGGACCTCAACGTGGTGTGCGCCGGCTTCACCCACGCCCTGGCCACCGCCGACCACGCCGTCCGCGCGGGGGGCGCGAGCCGGGCCCTGGTCATCGGGGCCGACAAGATGTCCGACGTGACGGACTGGAGCGACCGCACGACGTGCGTGCTCGTCGGCGACGGGGCCGGGGCCGCCGTCGTGGAGGCCGCCGACGAGCCCGGCATCGGGCCGGTGCTGTGGGGCTCGGTGCCCGAGATGGGGAACGCTGTGCGGATCGAGGGCACGCCGCCGCGTTTCGCGCAGGAGGGGCAGAGCGTCTACCGCTGGGCGACGACGCAGCTGCCGCCCATCGCGCGGCGGGCGTGCGAGCGGGCCGGGCTGGAGCCGGCGGATCTCGCGGCGGTCGTACTGCATCAGGCCAACCTGCGCATCATCGAACCCCTCGCGGAGAAGATCGGCGCCGTGAACGCGGTCGTCGCGCGCGATGTCACGGAGTCCGGCAACACGTCGGCCGCGAGCATCCCGCTCGCCCTGTCGAAGCTGGTCGAGCGGGGTGCGGTCGCCACGGGCGACCCGGTCCTGCTGTTCGGCTTCGGCGGGAACCTGTCGTACGCGGGGCAGGTCGTCCGCTGCCCGTGAGCCCCGTCGTGGTGTGACGCGGCCAACTCCCCGAAGTCCTGGCTCTTGTGCGCCGTAGACTGTAGACGAAAGACAATCAATACTGACTCTGCGGCGACACCGGCTTCCGCCGCGCTGTGCACGGCCCTGCCGAGGAGGGGGACAGCGATGCTGTCGACAGGCCTGCCCCAGGGGGCGGTACCCAAGCTGGAACGCCCGGGTCCGCTGCGCGATCGCGTCTACGAGGCACTGCTCGAACTCATCACCACCCGTGCCCTCCAGCCCGGCCAGCACCTCGTGGAGAGCGAACTCGCCGGGCATCTGGGGGTCTCCCGGCAGCCGGTGCGCGAGGCGTTGCAACGGCTCAACACCGAGGGATGGGTCGATCTGCGGCCCGCCCAGGGCGCGTTCGTGCACGAGCCGACGGAGGAGGAGGCCGACCAGCTCCTCACGGTCCGTACGCTCCTGGAGGCCGAGGCGGCCCGGCTCGCCGCGGCGGGCGCGGACAGTGCCGGCATCGCCGCCCTGGAAGCGCTGTGCGCGGAGGGCGAGAAGGCCGTCGAGGCGGACGACGTGGACGGGGCCGTCGCCATGAACGCCCGCTTCCACGCTAAGATCATGGAGCTCGCCGGCAACGCCGTCCTCGCCGAACTGGCCGCCCAGGTCGACCGCCGAGTCCGCTGGTACTACACGCCGGTCGCCCGCCAGCGCGGCCACCAGTCCTGGATCGAACACCGCGCACTCATCGCGGCGATCACCAACCGCGACGAACAGCGGGCCACGCGCCTGATGCGCGAACACACGGAGCACACGAGGCGCTCGTACCACGCGCGGGCGCGTTCGTAGGCCTCAGCCGTCGGTCAGCACCGCCTGAGTCTGCGCGGTCTGGCCCACCAGGGTGCCGTCCTCGTCGTGCAGGTCCGTCCGCACGGCGATGAAGGAGCGTCCCACGTGCACGGGCCGTGCCTCGGCGTGGACGGTGCCCGACCGCACCGCGCGGAAGAAGTTCGTCTTCGACTCGACCGTCGAGGTGCTCGCGACCGGCGGCAGGTTGAGGAACGCGCAGACCGCGCCGGCCGTGTCGGCGAGCGTCATCAGGGCACCGCCGTGCAGGACGCCGCCCGCCGTGCACAACACCGGGGCCCAGGCGGGAGCGGCCTCCTCCAGGGCGATGCCCAACTCGTCGGCGAACGGCACCGCCCTCAGCAGTGCTTCGGGGGCAGAGCTGTCGGTCATGCGGGACCTCCCGATGGGGCGACCAGGACAGAAGCCAGCCTGACTCAGGCCGCGCTGACGGTCGATTACCTGCGGGGTAAGGCAGACGTCACGCGTCTTTGTCCTGTGAGTGGAAAAAGTGGGGGGCAATTACTGCGCCACTTCTTCCCACCTTCGGCAGCCGCTGCTACGTTCCCTCCGAAAGCAAGCCACCGATGTGGCGGAAAACCGGCGCGCACAGGCCGATTGAGGCGGGGAGGGGCTCGTGAGACGTATGACCGCACGACCCGGCAACGCCCACCAGGCCCGACTGCTCAAGCTGCTGCGCGACGATGGCCCCAACTCCCGGGCCCAGCTGGGCGACCAGGTCGACCTCTCGCGGTCCAAGCTCGCCGTGGAGGTGGACCGGCTGCTGGAGACGGGGCTGGTCGTGGCCGACGGGCTCGCCGCCTCGCGCGGTGGCCGCCGCTCCCACAACGTCCGGCTCAACCCCGGGCTGCGCTTCCTCGGCGTCGACATCGGCGCGACCTCGGTCGACGTCGCCGTCACCAACGCCGAACTGGAGACGCTCGGGCACATCAACCACCCCATGGACGTGCGCGAGGGCCCGGTCGCGGTCTTCGAACAAGTCCTGGCCATGGCCGCCAAGTTGAAGGCCTCGGGGCTCGCGGAGGGGTTCGACGGCGCCGGCATCGGCGTCCCGGGCCCGGTCCGCTTCCCCGAGGGCATCCCGGTGGCCCCGCCGATCATGCCGGGCTGGGACGGCTTCCCCGTGCGGGAGGCGCTCAGCCAGGAACTCGGCTGCCCGGTCATGGTCGACAACGACGTGAACCTCATGGCGATGGGGGAGCAGCACGCGGGCGTCGCCCGCACCGTCGCCGACTTCCTCTGCGTCAAGATCGGCACGGGCATCGGCTGCGGCATCGTCGTCGGCGGTGAGGTCTACCGCGGTACGACGGGCAGCGCCGGCGACATCGGGCACATCCAGGCCGTGCCCGACGGCCGTCCCTGCGCCTGCGGCAACCGGGGCTGCCTGGAGGCCCACTTCAGCGGGGCGGCCCTCGCCCGTGACGCCACGGAGGCCGCCCAGCAGGGGCTCTCCGCCGAACTGGCCTCGCGGTTGGAGACAGGCGGCAGCCTCACCGCCGTCGATGTCGCCGCCGCGGCCGTCGCCGGCGACGCCACCGCACTCGACCTGATCCGCGAGGGCGGCAACCGCACCGGCCAGGTCATCGCCGGCCTGGTCAGCTTCTTCAACCCGGGCCTGGTGGTGATCGGCGGCGGGGTGACCGGCCTCGGCCACACCCTGCTCGCCGCGATCCGCACCCAGGTCTACCGCCAGTCGCTGCCTCTCGCGACCGGCAATCTGCCCATCGTCCTGGGCGAATTGGGACCCGCCGCCGGAGTCATCGGCGCGGCCCGGCTCATCAGCGACCACCTGTTCTCACCCGCGTAACGCTTTTCGACCGCACGGCTCACCAGCACAGCTCCCTGCTCTGCCCTGCCTCGAACACGCCTGCCCGACAAGCGCCCTGCAACCGGCCCGCACGCCCGCCAAGGGGAATTCGCATGGCACCAGAACCACCGCTGCTCAGCATGTCCGGCATCACCAAGTCGTTCCCCGGAGTCCGGGCCCTCGACGGCGTCGACCTCGACGTCCTGGCCGGTGAGGTGCACTGCCTGCTCGGCCAGAACGGTGCCGGGAAGTCGACCCTCATCAAGGTCCTGGCCGGTGCCCACCAGCCCGACACCGGCCGCCTCCGCTGGCGCGGCGAGGAGGTCACCCTCCGCTCGCCCATCGCCGCCATGCGCCTCGGTATCGCGACCATCTACCAGGAACTCGACCTGGTGGAGCACCTGTCGGTCGCCGAGAACGTCCACCTGGGCCACGAGCCGACCACCTCCGGGTTCGTCGTCCGCCACAAGGCCGCGAAGGAGTCAACGGCCGCTCTGCTCAAGCGACTTGGGCATGCGGAGATCGACCCGGCCCGGCTCGTCGGGGAGCTGTCCGCGGCGCAGCAGCAGATCGTGTCCATGGCCCGGGCGCTCTCCCACGACGTGCGGCTCATCGTGATGGACGAGCCGTCCGCCGCCCTCGACCCGGACGAGGTCGACAACCTCTTCCGCATCGTCGGCGACCTCACCGCCGCCGGTGTCGCCGTCGTCTACATCTCGCACCGCCTGGAGGAGATCCGGCGCATCGGCGACCGGGTGACGGTGCTCAAGGACGGGCGGGCCGTGGCGAACGGACTGCCCGCGAAGACGACACCGACCCGCGAGGTCGTCGCCCTGATGACGGGCCGCAACGTCGAGTACGTCTTTCCCGACCGGCCCGTCTCCCCGCCGCCCGGCGAACCGGTGCTCACCGTGCGAGGCCTGTCCCGCGCCGGGGAGTTCGAGCCTCTCGACCTGGGGATACGGCCGGGCGAGATCGTCGGCCTCGCCGGACTCGTCGGCTCGGGCCGCTCCGAGATCCTGGAGACCGTCTACGGCGCCAGGAAACCGACGTCCGGTCAGGTGCTGGTGGGGGGACGGCCGTTGAAGCCGGGCAGCGTCCGGTCCGCCGTCCGGGCCGGGCTCGGCCTCGCCCCCGAGGAACGCAAGGCGCAGGCCCTGCTGATGCTGGAGTCCGTCACCCGCAACGTGTCGGTCTCCTCCATGTCCCGCTTCTCGCGCGGCGGCTGGATCGACCGGGGCGCCGAACTCGGGGCCGCCCGGGCCGCGACCCGCGAACTGTCGCTCAGGCCCGACAACCCGTCGGCGCCCGTGCGCACCCTGTCCGGCGGCAATCAGCAGAAGGCCGTCCTCGCCCGCTGGCTGCTGCGCGGCTGCAAGGTGCTGCTGCTCGACGAACCCACCCGCGGCGTCGACGTCGGCGCCCGCGCCGAACTGTACGCGGTCGTGCGCCGGCTGGCCGACGAAGGCCTCGCCGTGCTGCTGGTCTCCAGCGAGGTGCCCGAGGTGCTCGGCCTCGCCGACCGCGTCCTGGTGCTGCGCGAGGGACGTGTCGTCCACACGGCACCCGCGCGCGAACTCGACGAACACCGCGTACTCGACCTGGTCATGGAAGGAAGCCCGGCGTCATGACGCAGCCCGTCTCCCCGCCGCGGGACAGCACCACCGACAAGGTGCCCCAGGCCCAGCCCCCCGCCTGGCGCGGCCTGATGGCCCGCGCCGACGTCCGCACCCTCTCCCTGCTCGGCGTGCTCGCCGTGCTGGTCCTCATAGGCGGCATCACCAAGCCCGACGAGTTCCTCGACACCCGCAACCTGCAACTCGTCCTCACCCAGGCGTCCGTGATCGGCGTCGTCACCGTCGGCATGACCTTCGTCATCGTCTCCGGCGGCATCGACCTGTCGGTCGGCGCGATCGTCGCCCTCGCCTCGGTGTGGGCGACCACCGTGGCCACCCAGGAGTACGGCTTCGCCGGCATCCTCTTCGCGGCGGTCGTCGTCGGCGTCGGCTGCGGCCTGGTCAACGGGGTGCTCATCGCCTACGGAGCGATGGTGCCGTTCATCGCCACCCTCGCCATGCTGGCCTCCGCCCGCGGCCTCGCCCTGCAGATCACCGACGGCAAGACACAGATCGTCACGGTGCCGTCCGTCCTCGACCTGGGCGAACGCGACGCCTACGTCCTCGGCATCCCGCCCTTGGTCCTCGTCTTCGCGGTCGTGACCGTCATCGGCTGGCTGGTGCTCAACCGCACGACCTTCGGCCGCCGCACGGTCGCCGTCGGCGGCAACCCGGAGGCCGCCCGGCTCGCCGGCATCGACGTCCGCCGCCAGCGGCTCTACCTCTACCTGCTGTCCGGGCTGTGCTGCGGCATCGCCGCCTTCCTGCTGATCGTCCTGTCCGGCTCCGGACAGAACACCAACGGCAACCTCTACGAACTCGACGCCATCGCCGCCGCGATCATCGGCGGCACCCTCCTCACCGGCGGCCGCGGCACCATCACCGGCTCCGTGCTCGGCGTCCTGATCTTCACCACGATCACCAACATCTTCGCCCTGAACAACCTGCAGAGCGACGTCCAGCAGATCGCCAAGGGCGCGATCATCGTCGCCGCCGTGCTGGTCCAGCGCCGTACCGCGAGCACGACCTGAGGAAAGGGTTCACCGCCATGACCGAGATCACGAGCCGCAGAGGACTGCTCTTCGGGGCCGCCGCCGTCTCCGCCGGTGCCCTCCTCACGGGCTGCACGAGCAACGAGCCCTCCGACGCCAAGGACGAGCCGGCCGCGAACGACCAGCCGGCCGCCGACGACAAGCCCGGCAAGCAGGTCACCATCGGCTTCGCCGGACCGCAGGCCGACCACGGCTGGCTCAACGCCATCAACGACAACGCCAAGAAGCGGGCCGAGAAGTACTCCGACGTCACCCTGGAGATCACCGAGGGCTCCAACGACACCGCCCAGCAGATCGGCCAGATCGAGACCCTCATCAACAAGAAGGTCGACGTGCTGGTGGTGCTGCCCGCCGACGGCAAGGCCCTCACCCAGGTCGGGCTGAAGGCGATGCGCGCGGGCATCCCGGTCGTGAACCTCGACCGGATCTTCAACACCCCTCAGGCCTACCGCTGCTGGATCGGCGGCGACAACTACGGCATGGGCCTCAACGCCGGGCACTACATCGGCGAGAAGCTCAAGGGCAAGGCGAACGCCCGCGTCATCGAACTGGCCGGCCTGGACAACCTGGAGCTGACCAAGCAGCGCACCCAGGGCTTCGACGACGCCCTGAAGAACTACCCCGACATCAGGAAGGTCGCCCGGCAGGCCGCCGAGTTCACGGTCGAGTCCGGACAGGCCAAGATGGCCCAACTGCTCCAGGCGCAGCCCAAGTTCGACGCCCTGTGGAACCACGACGACGACCAGGGCGTGGGCGCGCTGCGCGCCATCGAGCAGGCCGGGCGCGACGACTTCCTGATGGTCGGCGGCGCCGGCGCGCTCTCCGCCTTCCAGGCCATCAAGCAGGACGACGGCGTGCTGAAGGCGACCGTCCTCTACCCGCCGACCATGGCCGCCTCGGCGATCGACCTCGCCCGCGCCCTCGGCCAGGGCAAGGGCATCGGCGGCATGGCCGAGTTCGAGATCCCGGCGTCCCTCACGCTCTACTCGGCCGTCGTCGACAAGAGCAACGTCGACCAGTACATGCCCACCGGCTTCCGGTGACCGGTTCCGCCCGCACCCCCCACGTGCGCCACCCCGACCAGGACGAGGAGGACACCCGTATGGGACAGCCGCAGCAGCAGTCAGATGGGACCGAGGCAGGCAAACCACCACTGCGCGTGGGGATGGTGGGCTACGCCTTCATGGGCGCCGCCCACTCCCAGGGCTGGCGCACCGCGGGCCGTGTCTTCGACCTGCCGCTGAACCCCGTGCAGGCCGTGATCTGCGGCCGGGACGCCGCCGCCGTACGGGCGGCGGCCGACCGCCACGGCTGGGCGTCCACCGAGACCGACTGGCGCGCCCTCGTCGAACGCGACGACGTCGACCTCGTCGACATCTGCACCCCGGGCGACAGCCACGCCGAGATCGCCCTCGCCGCCCTCGCGGCCGGCAAGCACGTCCTGTGCGAGAAGCCCCTCGCCAACACCGTCGAGGAAGCCACCTCGATGGCACGGGCCGCCGAAGAGGCCTACCAACGCGGCCGGTTGGCGATGGTCGGCTTCAACTACCGCCGGGTGCCGGCCACCGCCCTGGCCCGCCGGATGGTCGCCGAGGGCCGCCTGGGCGCACTGCGGCACGTGCGCGTGACGTACCTCCAGGACTGGCTGGTCGACCCGCAGTTCCCGCTGACCTGGCGGCTGCGCAAGGAGCAGGCCGGCTCGGGCTCCCTCGGCGACCTGGGCGCGCACATCATCGACCTCGCGCAGTACCTCGTGGGGGAGCCACTGGCGGGCGTCTCCGCGCTGACGGAGACCTTCGTACGTCAGCGGCCCCTGCCCACCGGCGCCACCAGCGGCCTGTCCGCCGTCTCGGCCGCCGGCACGGGGGAGGTCACCGTGGACGACGCCGCCCTGTTCACCGCCCGCTTCCCCTCCGGCGCCCTCGCCTCCTTCGAGGCCACCCGCTACGCCACCGGCCGCAAGAACGCCCTGCGCATCGAACTCAACGGGGAGCGCGGGTCGCTCGCCTTCGACCTGGAGCGGCTCAACGAGCTGTCCTTCCACGACGGCACCGAACCCGGGACTCAGGCGGGCTTCCGCCGCATCCTCGTCACCGAACCCGACCACCCCTACCTGGACGCCTGGTGGCCGCCGGGCCACGGCCTCGGCTACGAGCACACCTTCGTCCACCAGGCCCGCGACCTCGTCCACGCCATCGCCGAGGGCCGCCGCCCCGAACCCTCCTTCGCCGACGGGCTCCAGGTGCAGCGCGTGCTCGCGGCCGTGGAGGAGAGCGCCGAGAAGAACTCCGTCTACACACCGATCGCGGTCTGAGGAGGCTGACGCGCATGCCGCGTACGTTCACGCTGTTCACCGGTCAGTGGGCCGATCTGCCGCTGGAGGAGGTCTGCCGGCTCGCCCGCGACTTCGGCTACGACGGGCTCGAACTCGCCTGCTGGGGCGACCACTTCGAAGTCGGCAGGGCACTCTCCGACCCCGGGTATCTCGACGGCCGCCGGGCGCTGCTCGACAGGTACGGCCTCAAGTGCCGGGCCATCTCCAACCACCTGGTCGGCCAGGCCGTCTGCGACGCCATCATCGACGAACGCCACCAGGCGATCGTGCCGGGTGAGGTGTGGGGCGACGGAGAACCGGAGGGGGTCCGGCAGCGGGCCGCGGACCGCATGAAGGACACCGCGCGCGCCGCGGCCGCCTTCGGCGTCGACACCGTCATCGGCTTCACCGGCTCCGCCATCTGGCACCTGGTCGCCATGTTCCCGCCCGCCCCCGACGCGATGATCGAGCGCGGATACCAGGACTTCGCCGACCGCTGGAACCCGATCCTGGACGTCTTCGACGCGGAGGGCGTGCGGTTCGCGCACGAGGTCCACCCGAGCGAGATCGCCTACGACTACTGGACCACTCAGAGGGCTCTCGACGCCGTCGACCGGCGTCCCGCCTTCGGCCTCAACTTCGACCCGAGCCACTTCGTGTGGCAGGACCTCGACCCGGTCGGCTTCCTCTGGGACTTCCGCGACCGGATCTACCACGTGGACTGCAAGGAGGCCCGCAAGCGCCTCGACGGACGCAACGGCCGGCTCGGCTCCCACCTGCCCTGGGGCGACCCCCGGCGCGGCTGGGACTTCGTCTCCGCCGGGCACGGCGACGTCCCCTGGGAGGACGTCTTCCGGATGCTGCGCTCCATCGACTACCAGGGCCCGATCTCCGTCGAGTGGGAGGACGCCGGCATGGACCGGCTCGAGGGCGCGCCCGAGGCGCTGACCCGCCTCAAAGCCTACGACTTCGAGCCGCCGTCGGCCTCCTTCGACGCGGCGTTCGGCAACTGAGGCACCGTGAGCTCTCCGGGATGACGGCGCATCCCGGCGTACGCACCCGCCCGTACAACCGGCCCCATTTCTGGAGGCATTCGTGCACGGGAACCACCGCACCGCCAGCACCGCCAGAACCCGCAGTACCCGCAGAACCCGCAGAATTCTGAGAACTCTCGGAACTCTCGGAACCGAGACTCACAGACGAGGCCTGCGCCGAGCGGTCGCGCTGTTCAGTGGCGCGCTGCTGGCGGGCGCCTCCCTCACCCTGACCGCACCGCAGGCCGGCGCGGCCGCCGCGGACGAGCCGGCCGTCACGGCTGAGGACTTCCAGCAGGTCACCCTCGCCAAGGGCGAGGCGGAGGTCGGCGAGCCCATGTCGCTCGCCGTCCTCCCGGACCGCTCGGTCCTGCACACCTCGCGCGACGGCGAGCTCCGCCTCACCGACGCGGCCGGCAACACCAAACTCGCCGGCAAGCTCGACGTCTACTCCCACGACGAGGAGGGCCTCCAGGGCATCGGCGTCGACCCCGGCTTCATAGAGAACCGTTTCATCTACCTGTACTACGCGCCCCCGCTGAACACCCCCGAGGGCGACGCACCCGAGACCGGCACCGCCGCCGACTTCGCGCCCTTCGACGGCGTCAACCGGCTCTCCCGGTTCGTCCTGAAGACCGACGGCACCCTCGACACCGCCAGTGAGACGAAGATCCTCGACGTCCCCGCCTCCCGCGGCCTGTGCTGCCACGTCGGCGGTGACATCGACTTCGACGCGCAGGGCAACCTGTACCTGTCGACGGGTGACGACACCAACCCCTTCCAGTCGGACGGCTTCACCCCGATCGACGAGCGCGCGAACCGCAACCCGGCCTTCGACGCCCAGCGCTCCGCCGGCAACACCAACGACCTGCGCGGCAAGATCCTGCGCATCAAGGTGAACGCCGACGGCTCGTACACCGTCCCCGAGGGCAACCTGTTCGCCCCGGGCACGGACAAGACCCGCCCCGAGATCTACGCGATGGGCTTGCGCAACCCGTTCCGCTTCAGCGTCGACAAGAAGACCGGCATCCTCTACGTCGGTGACTACGGCCCCGACGCCGGCGCCGCCGACCACGCGCGCGGCCCGGCCGGCCAGGTCGAGTTCGCCCGCGTCACCGGCCCCGGCAACTTCGGCTGGCCCTACTGCACCGGTGACAACGACGCCTATGTGGACTACGACTTCGCGACGGGCACGTCGGGAGCGGCCTTCGACTGCTCCGCCCCGAAGAACACCTCCCCGAACAACACCGGCCTGACCGACCTGCCCCCGGCCCAGTCCGCCTGGATCCCGTACGACGACGGATCCCTGCCCGAGTTCGGCACCGGCTCCGAGTCCCCGATGGGCGGCCCGGTCTACCACTACGACCCGGAGCTCGACTCGCCGGTGAAGTTCCCCGAGGCGTACGACGGCGACTTCTTCGCCACAGAGTTCGGTCGCCGCTGGATCAAGCGCATCACCAGCGACGCCGACGGCACCGTCCAGTCGATCAACGACGTGCCCTGGACCGGCACCCAGGTGATGGACTCGGCCTTCGGGCCCGACGGGGCGCTGTACGTCCTCGACTACGGCCTGTCCTGGTTCGGCGGCGACGAGCACTCCGCCCTGTACCGCATCGAGAACGCCACCGACGGCCACTCGCCCGTCGCCCAGGCCGCCGCGAGCCGCACCTCCGGGCAGGCGCCCCTGCGGGTCACCTTCTCCTCCAAGGGCACCAGCGACCAGGACGGCGACGCCCTCACCTACAGCTGGGACTTCGGCGACGGCGGCACGTCCACCGCGGCCAACCCCACCCACCGCTACAAGAAGAACGGCACCTACACCGCGACGCTGACCGTCAAGGACCCGACCGGCCGCACCGGCAACGCGAGCGTGCAGATCGTCGTCGGCAACACCGCGCCGGCCGTGGTCCTGGAGATGCCGAAAGACGGGCAGCTGTTCAGCTTCGGTGACGCCGTCCCGTTCAAGGTGAAGGTCACCGACCCGGAGGACCGCCGTATCGACTGCTCCAAGGTCAAGGTCACCTTCATTCTCGGCCACGACACCCACGGCCACCCCCTGACCTCGGCCAACGGCTGCACCGGCACCATCCAGACCAGCGCCGACGGCGGCCATGACGAGAACGCCGACATCTTCGGGGTCTTCGACGCCGAGTACACCGACAACGGGGGCGGCGGCCAGGCCGCGCTGACCACGCACGACCAGAACGTGGCCCAGCCCCGCCACCGCCAGGCCGAGCACTACGGCAACGCCTCCGGCGTCACGGTCGTCACCAAGGACACCGCGCACGGCGGCCGGACCGTCGGCGACATCGACAACGGCGACTGGATCTCCTTCACGCCGTACGTCCTGCACAACGCCAAGGAGATCACCGCACGCGTCTCCTCCGGCGGCGCCGGCGGCACCCTGGAGATCCGCGCGGGCTCCGCCAAGGGCACCCTGCTCGGCAAGGCGACCGTGCCGGTGACCGGCGGCTGGGAGACCTTCCAGGACGTCCAGGCGAACCTGTCCCGCGCGCCCAGGGGCACGACCACGCTCTTCCTGGTCTTCAAGGGGAGCGGCACCGGCGCCCTGTACGACGTCGACGACTTCACGTTCACGACGGGCTGAGGGGAGGCGACCGGCATGCGATCGACCAGCAGATACGCGACGGGTGTCGTGGGCGCGGCCCTGCTCCTGGGGTGCGTCTCGGGCCCGGCCTCGTCCCAGGACGACGCCGAGGCCAAGCGGGTCCTGGTCTTCTCCAAGACCGCCGGCTTCCGGCACGACTCCATCCCCGAGGGCGTCACGGCGGTGCGGCAGCTCGGCGAGCAGGGCGGCTTCACGGTCGACGCGACCGAGAACGCGGGCTCCTTCACCTCGTCCAACCTGCGGCGCTACGACGCGGTCGTGTTCCTGTCGACTACGGGAGACGTCCTGGACGCCAGGCAGCAGCGCGCCTTCGAGGGCTACATCCGCGGCGGCGGCGCCTACGTCGGCGTCCACGCCGCCGCGGACACCGAGTACGACTGGGCGTTCTACGGCGGCCTGGCCGGCGCCTACTTCCAGTCGCACCCGGCGATCCAGCCCGCGACGGTGCACGTCGAGGACCACGCCCACCCGGCGACCTCCGGACTGGAACGGGCGTGGAACCGCACCGACGAGTGGTACAACTACCGCTCCAACCCGCGGGAGAGGGCCCACGTCCTCGCCGCCCTCGACGAGTCGTCCTACACCGGCGGCACCATGCAGGGCGACCACCCGATCGCCTGGTGCCAGAACTACCAGGGCGGCCGCTCCTTCTACACCGGCGGCGGCCACACCAAGGAGTCCTTCGCCGAACCCGCCTTCCGCACGCACCTGCTGGGCGGAATCCGCTGGGCCATCGGCGACGCCGAGGCCGACTGCCGCCCGGAGACCGGCTACCGGTCGCTCTTCGACGGCACCCCCGCCTCGCTGGACGACTGGCGGCAGGCGGGCCCGGGCTCCTTCACCCTCTCCGACGACGGCACACTGACGTCCTCGGGCGGCATGGGCATGCTCTGGTACGCCACGTCGGGCTTCTCCTCGTACTCCCTGAAGCTCGACTGGAAGATGGCCGGTGACGACAACTCCGGTGTGTTCGTGGGCTTCCCGCCCTCGGACGACCCGTGGTCGGCGGTGAACAACGGCTACGAGATCCAGATCGACGCGACCGACGCCGCCGACCGCACCACCGGCGCGGTGTACGGCTTCAAGTCCGCCGATCTCGACAAGCGCGACCGTGCGCTGAACCCGCCGGGGGAGTGGAACACGTACGAGATCCGCGTGGAGGGCGAACGCCTCCGCGTCTGGCTCAACGGCGTGCAGATCAACGATTTCACCAACACCGACCCGGCCCGGAGCCTCGTCGACGGACACATCGGCATCCAGAACCACGGAGCCGAGGACCAGGTGTCCATCCGTGACATCCGGATCAAGGAACTGCCCGCGAAGGTCTCGCAGGGCGACTGAGCGGCGGCGGGCGGGGGACGCCGGACTCCCGCCCGCCGCCTTCACCACTCCGGCGTCTTCACCTCCCCGCTGGGGTCCTGTCCTGGTACGACAAGGAGGCTGCCGATGTCAGTGTCCCGTTCCGAGTCCCGTGTGGGGGTGTGGCTGATCGGAGCGCGCGGCTCCGTCGCCACCACCGTCGTGGCGGGCTGCGCCGCCGTGACCGCGGGTCTGCATCCGCCGACGGGCATGATGACCGAGACGCCCCCCTTCGCCGGCAGCGGCCTGCCGGCCCTGTCGTCCCTCGTCTTCGGCGGACACGACACACTGGACTGCCCCCTGCCGAAACGCGCCGAGGCGCTGGCGGCCGGGGGAGTGCTGCCACCGGGCCTCACATCCGCCGTCACCGCCGAACTGGCCGCCGCCGACCGCGAGATCAGGTCCGGCGGCCCCCTCGCCGGCGACACCCGGGACGCGGAGCAACTGATCACCGCCTTCGCCGCCGACATCCAGGACTTCGCACGGCGACATGGCCTGTCCCGCGCGGTGGTCGTGAACGTGGCCTCCACGGAGCCCGCCGTCACCGGCGACGCCCTCCCGCCGAGTTCCCTGTACGCGGCGGCAGCCCTGCGCGCCGGCTGCCCCTACGTGAACTTCACCCCGTCGACCGGCCTGCACCACCCCGCGCTGGCCTCGCAGGCACGGTCATCCGGTCTCCCCTACGCGGGACGCGACGGCAAGACCGGCCAGACCCTGCTGCGCTCGGTGCTGGGCCCGATGTTCGCCCAGCGGGCCCTGACCGTCCGCGCCTGGTCCGGTACGAACCTGCTCGGCGGCGGCGACGGCGCCGCCCTGGCCGACCCGGCCGCCGCGGCGGCCAAGAACGCCGGCAAGGGACGGGTCCTCGCCGACACCCTGGGCACCACCCCGCAGGGCGAGACCCACATCGACGACGTCCCCGCCCTCGGCGACTGGAAGACCGCCTGGGACCACATCGCCTTCGACGGCTTCCTCGGTACCCGCATGATCCTCCAGACCACCTGGCAGGGCTGCGACTCCGCCCTGGCCGCACCCCTCGTCCTCGACCTCGCCCGCCTGACCGCCCGAGCCCACGAGTCGGGCCTGTCCGGCCCGCTGGATGCCCTGGCCTTCTACTTCAAGGACCCGGTGGGGGACACGCCGTCGGGCCTGGCCGAGCAGTACGAGGCACTCATCGGCTTCGCCCGGAGCCTTCGGGGGGCGGGGCCGGGGGAGGACGCGCGTCTCCGGCAGGGCGCCGGAGCGAGCAGCGAGCCAGGTCCGGAGGAACAGACCAAGGGGATGGAGGGCCACCGATGAGGCGGCGCGAGCGTCCTTGTGGAGGCACAGGCAGCACGGGTGACACCTCCTATGAGGGGGATGTCGGCGGCACGGCACCCACCCCGCCCTGCGGCCGCGCCGGCCGCCCGGCACGAGGACGCGCCTGGGCCGAACTCCTGCGCCTGCCCGCCCTGTTCAGCGTGCCCGGCGACGCACTCGCCGGCACGACCGCGGCCGGCGCACCGCCCAACGCCCGCACCCTGCTCGCCATCGGCTCCTCCCTCTGCCTGTACGAGGCCGGCATGGCACTCAACGACTGGGCGGACCGCGAGGTGGACGCCGTCGAACGCCCCCACCGCCCCCTGCCCTCCGGCCGCATCCGGCCCGCCGCCGCGCTCACGGCGGCCTGTGCCCTCACCGGAGCCGGACTGGCCCTGGCCGCCCGCGCCGGCCGCCCGGCCCTGGCCGTCGCCGCGCCCCTGGCGGCGACCGTCTGGGCGTACGACCTCGCCCTGAAGCACACACCGGCCGGGCCCGTGGCCATGGGCACGGCCCGCGGACTGGACCTGCTCCTGGGAGCCGCGGCCACCACCGGCCGTACCCGCCGGGCACTGCCCTCCGCCGCCCTCCTCGGCATCCACACCCTGGCGGTCACGACGGTCTCCCGCCAGGAGGCCCGGGGCGGCTCACCCCTGGCTCCTGTGGCGGCACTTGCGACGACGGCCCTGCTGACCCGCCTGGTGACGCACCGCCTCGGGCGTCTCCCGGAAGACCGCCGGGAAGCAGCCGCCCACCTCCCGCCGGACACGCGATCCGCCCGGCGCCGACCACCTGAGCCGGGTCGACAGCCCACGGCACACCTCACCACCGCCCTCGCGGCCGCCTACGCCGCGACCACCGCCCGCCCCTACTTCCACGCCGCCCTCAACCCCTCACCTCCCCTCACCCAACGAGCAGTCGGCGCCGGCATCCGCGCCACGATCCCCCTCCAGGCCACCCTGACCGCCCGCTCCCGGGGCACCGGCACCGCCCTTCTCATCGCGGCCCTCGCCCCACTCGGAGCGAGGTTCGGGAAGAAGGTGAGCGTCACATGAGCTCCGATGCCCGAGCCTGCGGCAACCGAGCCACGCCGGCAGAGTCGGTCCCCTCCCTCCGCTTCGGCTACGGCACCAACGGTCTCGCCGACCTCCGACTCGACGACGCGCTCTCCCTTCTCGCCGACCTCGGATACGACCGCGTCGGACTGACCCTCGACCACATGCACCTCGACCCGCTCGCCCCCGACCTGGCCGCCCGCACCCGCCGCGTCGCGCACCGGCTGGACACGCTCGGACTGGGTGTCACCGTGGAGACGGGCGCCCGCTATGTGCTCGACCCGCGCCGCAAACACGGCCCGTCACTGCTGGACCCGGACCCCGGTGACCGGGCCCGCCGTGTCGACCTCCTCCTCCGGGCCGTACAGGTCGCGGCCGACCTCGGCGCCCACGCCGTCCACTGCTTCAGCGGGATCGTCCCGGACGGCACCGACACGGACACCGCGTGGAAGCGCCTCGCCGAGACCCTCGTGCCCGTCCTGGACGCCGCCGCGTCCGCCGGTGTTCCGCTCGCCGTCGAGCCCGAACCGGGTCACCTCCTCGCCACCCTGGCCGACTTCCATCACCTGCGCCGCATCCTCGGCGACCCCGAACCTCTCGGCCTCACCCTCGACATCGGCCACTGTCAGTGCCTCGAACCCCTCTCTCCCGCCGACTGCGTGCGCGCCGCCGCTCCCTGGCTGCGTCACGTCCAGATCGAGGACATGCGGCGCGGTGTCCACGAGCACCTCCCCTTCGGGGACGGGGAGATCGACTTCCCGCCGGTCCTGGCGGCCCTCGCCGCCACCGGCTACCAGGGCCTGACCGTCGTCGAACTGCCTCGCCACTCCCACGCCGGCCCCCACCACGCCGCACACTCCCTCCCGTTCCTCCGCCACGCCGAGCAGACCGCGGCCACCGTCTCGCCGCCCCCTGCTCCGGCCCTCCAGCAGGCCGCGCCACCCCACGGCGCTCCCTCCACCGCCCCTGAAGGGAGCAGCACCCCATGACCCACCCCGGCACCACACCAGAGGCGAGAACCGGCGGTCCCCAGGACGCCCAAGCCCAAGGGAACACCGCCGCACGGGAAGCCCAGGCTCCTGAGCCTGCCGCCGCACGGAACGCCCAGAACCCCAAGTCAGCCGCCGCACGGGACGCCCAAGCTCCCGAGGACGCCAACCCCCTGGCCACCGCGGACACCCACAGCACCCACACCACCCAGCCAACCCAGCGCCCCCTCGACACCGTCCTGGCCTCCTCGCTTGCCGACCTCCGCCGCCACCTCACCACCCACCTCGATCCCGCCGCCCGCGCCTGGCTGGAGCACGCCCTCGACGAGGCAGCCGCCCACCCCGGCATCCACGGGCCCATCTCCGCGTGGGAACTGCGCCTCGCCGAGGCCGGCCGTCGCTGCGGTGCCGCGTACGCCGACGCCGCACGCGTCCTCATCCTCGACGCGGCCCGTGCCGGGACCGACGCCCTGACCCGGGTGTACTTCCAGGGCACCGCCGACGAGCGCCGTGCCGTCCTGCACGCCCTGCCCCATCTCGTGTCCGGCCCCGGCGCCCTCCCGCTCGTCGAGGACGCCCTGCGCACCAACGACACCCGGCTCCTCACCGCCGCCGTCGGCCCGTACGCCGCCCGGCACCTGGCCCCCCACGACTGGCGCCACGCCGTACTGAAGTGCCTGTTCACCGGCGTCCCCGTCGACCACGTGGCGGACCTGCCCCGGCGTGCCCACGGCGACGGCGAACTCGCCCGCATGCTGGGCGACTACGCCGCCGAGCGCACCGCAGCCGGCCGCACCGTCCCCGAGGACCTGTACCGCGTCCTGGACCTGACCGAGTCCGTGACCCCGGCCCCCGGCACGGACCACCCCCACGGCAAGGAGTCCTGATGCGCATCTTCGACCCCCACATCCACATGACGTCCCGGACCACGGACGACTACGAGGCCATGTACGCCGCCGGAGTCCGCGCCGTCGTCGAGCCCTCCTTCTGGCTCGGCCAGCCCCGCACCTCGCCCGCCTCCTTCCTCGACTACTTCGACTCCCTCCTCGGCTGGGAGCCGTTCCGCGCCGCCCAGTACGGCATCGCCCACCACTGCACGCTGGCGCTCAACCCCAAGGAGGCGAACGACCCGCGCTGTGTGCCCGTCCTCGACGCGCTGCCCCGGTATCTCGTCAAGGACAACGTCGTGGCCGTCGGCGAGATCGGCTATGACTCCGTGACCCCCGCCGAGGACACCGCCCTCGCCGCCCAGCTCCAGCTCGCCGCCGCCCACGGCCTGCCCGCCCTCGTGCACACCCCGCACCGCGACAAGCTCGCCGGTCTGCGCCGCACCCTCGACGTCGTCCGGGAGTCCGCACTGCCCCCGGAGCGCGTCCTGGTCGACCACCTCAACGAGACCACCGTCAAGGAGGCCAAGGACAGCGGCTGCTGGCTGGGCTTCTCCGTCTATCCGGACACCAAGATGGACGAGGAGCGGATGATCGCGATCCTGCGCGCCTACGGCACCGAGCAGGTCCTGGTCAACTCCGCCGCCGACTGGGGGAAGAGCGACCCCCTCAAGACCCGCAAGGTCGGCGACCTGATGCTGGCCGAGGGCTTCGGCGAGGACGACGTCGACCAGGTGCTGTGGCGCAATCCCGTCGCCTTCTACGGGCTCAGCGGCCGCCTGGACCTCGACGTCACCGGCACGGAGGCCACCCACGAGGGCAATTCCATCCTCCGCGGCGTCCCGAAGGACCCGCACCAGCCGGACCTCGGCCCGGGAGACGGCGACGAGCCGGCCCGCGTCCGCGCCGCGGGGGCGTGAACCATGCGCTTCCGCCACCCCGACGGCTCCACCGTCCACCTCGCCTACTGCACCAACGTCCACCCCGCCGAAACCCTCGACGGCGTCCTCGCGCAGCTCCGCGACCACTGCGAACCCGTCCGCCGCCGTCTGGGCCGCGACCGGCTCGGCATCGGGCTGTGGCTCGCCAAGGACGCCGCCCACGCCCTCGACAGCGACCCGTCCGCACTGCGCGGCCTGCGCACCGAGCTCGACCGGCGCGGCCTCGAGGTCGTCACCCTCAACGGCTTCCCGTACGAGGGCTTCGGCACCGAAGAGGTCAAATACCGTGTCTACAAGCCGGATTGGGCCGACCCGGAACGCCTCGACCACACCACCGCCCTCGCCCGCGTCCTCGCCGGACTCCTCCCCGACGACGTCGGCGACGGCACCATCTCCACCTTGCCCCTCGCCTGGCGAACCGCGTACGACGACGACCGCGCGCAGACCGCCCGCACCGCCCTGCGCACCCTCGCCGAACGCCTCGACGCCATCAAGGAGCTGACCGGCCGCTCCATCCGCGTCGGGCTGGAACCGGAACCCGGCTGTGTCGTCGAGACCACCCGCGACGCCATCGCCCCGCTCACCGCGATCGCCCACGACCGCATCGGCATCTGTGTCGACACCTGCCACCTCGCCACCTCCTTCGAAGATCCGCACACCGCCCTGGACGCCCTCACCGAGGCCCGCGTCCCCGTCGTCAAATCCCAGCTCTCCGCCGCCCTGCACGCCGAACACCCCCATCTGCCCGAGGTCCGCGAGGCCCTCGCCGCCTTCGCCGAACCCCGCTTCCTGCACCAGACCCGTACGGCCACCGCCGCCGGCCTGCGTGCCACCGACGACCTCGACGAGGCCATCGCGGGCCACGCCCTGCCCGACGGCGCACCCTGGCGCGCCCACTTCCACGTCCCCCTGCACGCGGCCCCCGCCGCACCCCTCACCTCCACACTCCCGGTCCTGAAGACCGCACTGACCCGGCTCGTCGGCGGCCCGGCCCCGCTGACCCGCCACCTGGAGGTCGAGACCTACACCTGGCAGGCCCTCCCGCCCGAGCTGCGCCCCCGCGGCCGCAGTCAGCTCGCCGAGGGCATCGCCGCCGAACTCACCCTCGCCCGCGACCTGTTGACGGACCTCGGACTGAAGGAGCTGCCGTGAGCACCCACCCGTCCGCCCCGGGCGCACACCCGGCCCCGACAGGTCCCACCCCCCTCCTCGTCCTCGACGTCGTCGGCCTCACCCCCCGTCTCCTCGACCACATGCCCCATCTCAAGGCGCTCGGCCGGTCCGGCTCCCGCGCCCCGCTGGGCGCCGTGCTGCCCGCCGTCACCTGCGCCGCCCAGTCCACGTTCCTCACCGGCACCATGCCCTCCGAGCACGGCATCGTCGGCAACGGCTGGTACTTCCGCGAACTCGGCGACGTCCTCCTGTGGCGCCAGCACAACGGCCTCGTCGCCGGTGACAAACTCTGGGACGCCGCCCGCCGCGCCCACCCCGGCTACACCGTCGCCAACATCTGCTGGTGGTACGCCATGGGCGCCGACACCGACATCACCGTCACCCCCCGTCCGGTCTACTACGCCGACGGCCGCAAGGAACCCGACTGCTACACCCGGCCGGCCGCACTGCACGACGAACTCACGGAAAAACTCGGCACGTTCCCCCTCTTCCACTTCTGGGGCCCCGGAGCGGACCTCGTCTCCAGCCGGTGGATCATCGACGCGACCCGCCACGTCATCCGCACCCGGCACCCCGACCTGACGCTCTGCTACCTCCCTCACCTCGACTACGACCTGCAGCGCTTCGGCCCCGACGACCCGCGCTCCCTGAAGGCGGCCGCCGACCTGGACGCCGCTATGGCACCGCTCCTGGACGACGCCCGCGCCGAGGGCCGCACCGTCGTCGCGCTGTCCGAGTACGGCATCACCCGCGTGAACCGGCCCGTCGACATCAACCGCGCCCTGCGCCGCGCCGGCCTGCTGGAGGTGCACACCCAGGACGGCATGGAGTACCTCGACCCGATGGCCTCCCGTGCCTTCGCGGTCGCCGACCACCAGATCGCCCACGTCTACGTGCGCCGCCCCGAGGACCTCGACGCCACCCGGGCCGCGCTCGACGGCCTGCCCGGCATCGAGCAACTCCTCGACGACGAGGGCAAGAAGACCCACCACCTCGACCACCCGCGCGCGGGCGAACTCGTCGCCGTGGCGGAACCCGACGCCTGGTTCACGTATTACTACTGGCTCGACGACGCCCGCGCGCCCGACTTCGCGCAGCTCGTCGAGATCCACCGCAAACCCGGCTACGACCCGGTCGAGCTCTTCATGGATCCTCTCGACCCTTACGTCAAGGTCAAGGCGGCCACCGCGCTGGCGCGCAAGAAACTCGGCATGCGCTACCGCATGGCGGTCGTGCCCCTGGACCCCTCACCTATTCGCGGCAGCCACGGCCGCCTTCCGGTGAGCGACGACGACGGTCCGCTCCTCATCTGCTCCACCCCCCGCGCTGTCGGCGACCGCGTCGCGGCCACCGACGTGAAGTCACTGCTGCTCCGGCTCGCCGGTCTCACCTGAGGACGGACCCTCAGTCCCGACTGGTCACAAGTGAAGCACTCACCACTGACAACGCCCCGCGATCACGAGGAGTCCCACGCATGAGCCGCTTCTCCCAGCCCGACCCCGAGCTCACCCACCGCCTCAGCAGACGAGGCATGCTCGGCGTGGCCGCAGGCGCCACCGCCGCCGCTCTGCTCGGTGCCGCCGCCCCCGCGACCGCCGCCACCGGCAACGCGACCGCCGCCACCGGCACGGCCTCCGGAGCCAAGGGCCGCGGCCGCCCCGTCCTGCCGCCCGGCCGCCTCGGCATCCAGCTCTACAGCCTCCGCGACAAGGTCTCCACCCTCGGCTTCGGCCCCGTCTTCGCCGAACTGGAGAAGTACGGCTACGACGAGGTCGAGTTCGCCGGCTACACCCAGGGCTCGGCCGGTCCCATCACGCTCGCCCAGCTCAAGCGGCTGGCCCGCAACCACGGCCTGAACCCGATCGGCAGCCACGTCGGCTACTACTCCAGCGACCCGAACGCCTACACCTTCGCCCAGAACCTCACCAAGGTCCTCGACGACGCCCAGGCCCTCGGCCTGAAGCACATCGGCACGGCCGCCGGCCCGTTCCGCTACGGCTCGACCGTCGACGCCTGGAAGCGCGCCGCCGAGGACTTCAACACCTACGGCGCGGCGGCGAAGGCCCGGGGCATGAAGTTCTACCAGCACAACCACTCCGAGGAGTTCTCCTTCGCCACCGACAACCCCAAGGTCCGCCTCTACGACGTCCTGCTCGAGCAGACCGACCCGGACCTCGTGTACCTGGAGATGGACATCTACTGGGCGTACGTCGGCCAGTTCCGCTTCTCCAAGCGGCCCGACGGCACGCCCGCGCCGTTCGAGCCGCTGAACTACGTCCTCAAGCGGCCCGACCGCTACCCGCTGTTCCACGTGAAGGACGGGGAGAGCGACCCGTCGAACCCGTACGGCTACCGCATGACCGACGTCGGCGACGGCGACATCGACTACCAGCGGTTCATCTCCGCCGTGACCCGGCTGCGCGGCCACCGCATGGCCCACCACTGGCAGGCCGAGCACGACAACCCGGCCGAGTCCTTCACGTTCGCGCGCCGTTCGAGCGCGCATCTGCACTCGTTGCGCGAGAAGTGCTGACAGGGCACGGACGCGACTGAGGCAGGACCCCGACGGCGCAGGGGGCGCTCCCCGCCGTCGGGGCCCCCGCCGTCGTGTCGCGGGGAGTGCTGTCAGCCCTGGGTGGCCGCAGCCCGCAGGGTGAGACGGTGCTCGCCCGCGTACACGTTCATGGAGGTGCCGCGCAGGAAGCCGATCAGGGTCAGGCCGGTTTCCGCGGCCAGGTCGACGGCCAGGGAGGAGGGTGCCGAGACTGCCGCCAGGATGGGGATGCCGGCCATCACGGCCTTCTGCGCCAGTTCGAAGGAGGCCCTGCCCGAGACCAGCAGGACCGTGCGCGAGAGGGGCAGGCCGCCGTTCTGCAGGGCGCGGCCGACCAGTTTGTCGACCGCGTTGTGGCGGCCGACGTCCTCTCGTATGTCGAGCAGGTCGCCCTCCTCGGCGAACAGGGCGGCGGCGTGCAGGCCCCCGGTCCGGTCGAAGACCCGTTGAGCCGCGCGCAGCCGGTCGGGGAGGCGCGCGAGCAGGTCGGGTTCGACCCGGACCGGGGGAGCGTCGGAGATGGGCCAGCGGGTGGTGGTGCGGACGGCGTCGAGGCTCGCCTTGCCGCACAGGCCGCACGATGAGGTGGTGTAGACGTTGCGTTCGAGGGTGATGTCGGGGATGACCACGCCGGGTGTCGTGCGCACGTCCACCACGTTGTACGTGTTCGACCCGTCGGCCGTCGCCCCCGCACAGTAGACGATGCTCTGCAGGTCGGACGCGTGGGCCAGGACGCCCTCGCTGACCAGGAACCCGGCGGCGAGGGGGAAGTCGTCGCCGGGAGTGCGCATGGTGATCGCGAGCGGTTTGCCGTTGAGCCTGATCTCCAGTGGTTCCTCGGCGACGAGTGTGTCCGGGCGGCTGGAGACCACCCCGTCCCTGATCTGGATCACCTTGCGTCGTGCCGTGACTCGTCCCATGACCGGCCTCAGCTCCGTACCGCTGCCACCGGCAGCTTCTCGATGCGGACCGCGGCGGCCTCGAACTCCACTGTCCCCGGGATCGGACAACTGGCCTTGACCGGCGGCGCGTTGAGGTCCGCCGCGTCGGACAGGCGCATGGTCGTGAACGCCAGACCGGCTCGTAACGTCGGGTCCACCCACACCGGGGCCGTCACCGAACCGCGCCGAGTGGAGACCCGTACCTCCTCACCGACCACCACGCCGTAGCGCTCGGCGTCCTCCGGGCTCAGCTCGATGCACGTGCCGCGCCGCAGCGGTGACGCGGAACCATTTTTCTGTACAACGGTCTTGTACGAGTCGAGCCGACGCCCCGTGGTGAGGCGGATCGGGTACCGCTCGTCCGTCAGGTCCACGGGTGGGTCGTACGAGACGAGTCGGAAGGCCGTCCGCAGGTCCCGCTCGGTCGTCGTTCCGGTGAGGAGGGCCAGGTTGGACAAGGCACGTCCGGTGTCGGTGCCGTGATGGTGCTCCACGACGAACGGCGTCCGCGGCCGGCCCTGATCGCCGGGTGCGTGGCCGTGCGCCAACTCCCTGATGACGACGGCCGATACGCCCGTCACCTTCTCGGCGAGCGACAGCGTCCAGGGCTCGACGAGCTGTTGGTACTCCTCGAAACCGGTCGTCGCGCGCTCGATGAAGGCGTGGTCGGCGAGGCCCGCCCTGATGATCTCCCGGCCGATCGCATGGGCCAGCGGAACCTCGGTACCGGCCTTCGGCCGGATCCGGCGGTCGCCGGATCCCGCACGGTCGGGTCCTCGTACGCTCATGCGGCGGCCTGGTGGGCGAGGAGGTCGGAGAGGGCGTGGACGGTGCGCAGGGTGGGCACCTGGACGCCGGTGATCTCGGCGAGTTCGATGACGGCGGCGAGGAGGACGTCGAGTTCCAGCGGCTTGCCGCGTTCCAGGTCCTGGAGGGTGGAAGTGCGGTGGTCGCCGACGCGTTCGGCGCCGGCGAGGCGGCGTTCGATGGAGACGCCGACCTGACAGCCCAGGGCCTCGGCGACGGCGAGGGTTTCGGTCATCATGGTTTCGATGACCTTGCGCGTGCCGCCGTGCAGGCACATCTGCCGCATGGTGGCGCGGGCGAGGGCGCTGATGGGGTTGAAGGAGATGTTGCCCAGGAGCTTGAGCCAGATGTCGTTGCGCAGGTCGGGTTCGACCGGGCATTTGAGGCCGCCGGCCTGCATGGCCTCACTGAAGGCGAGACAGCGCGCCGAAATGCTTCGATCGGGCTCGCCGATGGAGAACCGGGTGCCTTCCAGGTGCCGGACCACGCCCGGCCCTTCGAGCTCCGTCGCCGCGTAGACCACACACCCGATGGCACGCTGGGGCGCGAGTACCGCACTGACCGCGCCCGCGGGGTCCACGCTTTCGATGGGGTGGCCGTCGTGGGGGCCGCCGTGTTGGTGGAAGTACCACCAGGGGATGCCGTTCTGGGCGGCGATGACCGCGGTGGTGTCGTGCAGCAGAGGCTCGATGAGCGGCCCGCACGCCGCGTACGAGTTGGCTTTGAGGCCCAGGAAGACGTAGTCGACCGGGCCGATGTCGGTGGGGTCGTCGGTGGCGTGGGCGTGTGCGGTGAAGTCGCCGCGCGGGCTGAGTACTTGGACGCCGTGGTGGCGCATGGCCGTGAGGTGGGGTCCGCGGGCGATCAGGTGGACGTCGGCGCCGGCGCGGTGGAGCGCGGCGCCGACGTAGGCGCCGATGGCTCCGGCGCCGAGGACTGCGACTTTCATGATGGGGAGCTCCGTTCGGTTGAGGGTGACCGAGGAACTGTCGACTTTGTCGACTGAATATTGTCTACAGGATGAAACCGACAGTGAGCAAGAGCCGTGACGGCACTCGTCGTCGTCCGCGGCCCGTGAGCTGCTGGTATGCCCGTCCAAGGTGAGCCCACGTCCTGGGTCCGCGCGTGCCTGTGCGCCGTAGACTGTAGGCGAAAACCAATTCATAATTGGCCTGCCAGCTGCAGCGACGACGCTGCCCAGGAGGGAGCGCGATGTTGCCGACGACGGGACTGCCACAGGGCGCGGTGCCCAAGCTCGAACGGCCCGGCCCGTTGCGCGACCGTGTCTACGAGGCGCTGCTCGAACTCATCACCACCCGCGCCCTCCAGCCGGGCCAGCATCTCGTCGAGAGCGAGCTCGCCGGGCATCTCGGTGTCTCCCGGCAGCCTGTGCGCGAGGCCCTGCAGCGCCTCAGCACCGAAGGGTGGGTCGATCTGCGGCCCGCCCAAGGTGCCTTCGTGCACGAGCCGACGGACGAGGAGGCGGACCAACTTCTCTCCGTACGCACGCTGTTGGAGGCCGAGGCCGCCCGCCTCGCCGCCGCCAACGCGGGTGCCGACGCCGTCGCCGCGCTCGAGAAGCTGTGCGACGAGGGCGAGAAGGCCGTCGACGCCGACGACGTCGACGGCGCGGTCGCGATGAACGCCCGGCTCCACGCGAAGGTGATGGAACTCGCGGGCAACACGGTCCTCGCCGCGCTGGCCGCGCAGGTCGACCGCAGGGTGCGCTGGTACTACACGCCGGTCGCCCGTCAGCGCGGCCACCGGTCCTGGATCGAGCACCGCGAGCTGATCGCGGCGATCGCGGACCGGGACGAGGAGCGCGCCACGGCGGTCATGCGTGCCCACACGGAACACACGCGCAAGATGTACCGCGAGCGCGAGAAGTAGCCGCGCGGCGAGAGCAACCGGTACGCCGTCACCCGACCGAACGACTCCCAGCCACCAGGCAACGGCTCAGGCGGCCCTCCCCACGACGAGTGCCGTGGGGAAGGGCCGCCTGTGCGCCGAACCGAGCTGCTCAGGCCACCGGCTGCGGTGTTGATGCGCCGCCGCGCGTCCGTCCTGGCT
Source organism: Streptomyces sp. NPDC050164 (assembly GCF_044459945.1). Taxonomy (NCBI): domain Bacteria; kingdom Bacillati; phylum Actinomycetota; class Actinomycetes; order Kitasatosporales; family Streptomycetaceae; genus Streptomyces; species Streptomyces sp. NPDC050164. The sequence continues at coordinate 3,052 of NZ_JBITJK010000014.1, read as the reverse complement.
GCCGTAGCAGCAGGGCGATCGCCGCCGCGATCATCGAGGTGACGCCGGCCAGCGCGTACGCGCCGTCGTAACCCCAGGCCGCGACCACCATGGAGCCGAGGCCACCGCCGAACAGGCCGCTGATCAGCTTGCCGCTGTACACCAGCCCGTAGTTGGAGGCGTTGTAGTTCTCCCCGAAGTAGTCCGGGGTGAGTGCCGCGAACAGGGGATAGAACGCGCCGCCGCCGAAGCCGGAGAGGAACGCGAAGAACAGGAACAGCCCTTCGCTCTTGACGTCACCGGCCCAGATCACGCCGAACTGGGCGAGACCCAGGACGACGATGACCATCACCAGGGTGGACTTGCGCCCCCACTTGTCGGACATCCAGCCCACGACCCCGCGGCCGATGCCGTTGATGACCGCCATGACGCCCATCGAGGAGGCCGCCACCAGCGGGCCGAAGCCGACCTCCTTGGCGTAGTCGACCTGGAAGGAGATCCCGAAGATGGACACGCCCGCCGTCATGACGAGGGCGATCCACATGAGGGGAAGCATGCCGGTCCTGATGGCCTCCTTGGGTGTGTACTGCTTCACCGCCGGAGGGTTCTTGGCGAGGGCGTCGGCCCCCTTCCCGGTGTCGCCGTAGGTCAGCGGGTCGATGTCCGCGGGCCACCAGTTCTTCGGCGGGTCCTTGAAGAAGAACGCGCATCCCACGACCACGATCAGGATGTAGCAGCCGATGAGGTCCAGGACGCGGTGGTAGTTCGCCGTGTCGAAGCCGTAGTTGAAGATGAAGATGAACGGCAGTGATCCGTACGCGAAGCCGCCGTTGACGAACCCGGTCCTGGCGCCCCGGCGTTCGGGGAACCATTTGCCGACCATGTTGATGCAGGTCGCGTAGACCAGGCCGGCGCCGACCCCTCCGACGACGCCGAAGCCAAGGATGGCCAGCCATACGTTGCTCAGGTGCGACAGGGCGAGGAACCCGACCAGACACATGCCCGAGCCGATGTACATGGCCCCGCGGGCGGTCAGGATGCCCTTCTCCCGCAGCCAGCCCGCCGGGAAGGCGATGCCGGCCTGGAAGAAGACCCAGACGCTGAGGATCCAGAAGGTGTTGCTCTGCGTCCAGCCGTGGGCGTGGGACAGGGTGTCCTCCGCCGAGCCGTACGCGTACTCGAAGACGCTGATGGCCATCATGGTGAGCCACGGGAGGTACACCATGAGCTTGCGCGAGTGGCCGAGGATGTCCCGGTCGCTCTCGCCGATGCGGTAGACGCGGCCGCCTGCGTCGGTGACTTCTCGGTAGGGACGATGTGCGGCGTCGGAGGGTGGGGAGGAGCTGCTTGCTGCGGAGCTGTTTGCTGCGTACGGATCTGCCGTCATGTCACGCCGTTTCCTCGCCGAGCGGTTGCGGGTTGGAGCTGATGCCCTTGGCTTTGGGCCGTCCCGGGGGGTGCAGGAACATGGCCATGAAGCCTGCGAAGAGGGAGATCGAACCGGCCAGGACGAACGCGCCGGAGTAGTCCCAGGCGCTCACGACCACGGCGCCCATACCGGAGCCGAGGAGGCCGGAGACGAGCTTGGAGGAGTAGACCAGGCCGTAGTTGGAGGCGTTGTTGTTCTCACCGAAGTAGTCGGCGGTCATCGCCGCGAACATCGGGAAGATGGCGCCGCCACCGAAGCCGGAGATGGACGAGAACAGCAGGAACAGCGGCAGGTTGCCGATGTTCCCGGAGAGGAGGATGCCGTACTGGGAGAGTCCCAGGACGACGCAGACGAAGATCAGGCACTGCTTGCGGCCGTAGCGGTCGGAGAGCCAGCCGATGACGCCGCGGCCGGTGCCGTTGACGATCGCCTTCAGGGACATGGCGGTCGCCACGATGCCGCCCGCGAAGCCCGCCTCGTCACCGAAGGGCACCTGGAAGGCGATACCGAAGATGTTCACGCCCGAGGTGCACAGCAGACAGAACCACATGAGGCCCACGCGGCCGGTCTGCCAGGCCTCCTTGGGGGTGTACTGGTGCACGGCCGGCGGGTTCTTCTCCATCGCGCGCCGGGCGCGTGCGTCGTCCGGCTTCTTGAGCGGGTCGACTTCGGCCGGCCACCAGTTCTTCGGCGGATCCTTGAAGAAGTAGCCCGCCCCCGCCACGACCGCCGCCAGGAACAGGCCCACGCCGACCAGTACCCAGCGGAAGTTGGTGAGGTCCATGTAGCCGGTGAAGAGGAAGACGAACGGCACCGAGCCGTAGGCGAAACCGCCGTTCACGAAGCCCGTCTTGCCGCCCTTGCGCTCCGGATACCACTTGGCGACCATGTTCACGCACGTCGCGTAGACCATGCCGGCGCCCATGCCGCTGAACATGCCGAAGCCGATGTAGGCGACGATGACATGCGGGGCGAAGGCGAGCGATACATACCCCAGCAGGGTGCCAAGCGCGCCGAGCATCATCGCCCAGCGGGCCGGGAGTTTGCCGCTCTCACGCAGCTTCCCCGCGGGGAAGGCCACCGCCGCCTGGAAGAAGACCCAGACGCCCAGCATCCAGAAGATGTGCCCGCTGTTCCAGTGGTGTGCCGTGTGCAGTGTGTCCTCGGCGGACGCGAAGGCGTACTCGGCCGAGCTGATGCCCATCATGCCGACCCACGGCAGGATGACCATCCACTTGCGTTTGCGGCCCATGATGTCGACATCGGACTCTCCGATGCGGTACACGCGGCCGTTCTGGTCCGTCACCTCCCTGTACGGGACGGATGTCGAGTAGTCGATGGTTGTCATCTGGTCAAACACTCCTTGCGTCGAAAGATCTGGCCAGCGCCCCCTGCCCCATGCCTTCCGTGCGCGCGCGAGTCCCTGGGGCCGGCCGACGCGCACCGTCGGACGACCCCGTGCACATTCACCTCATGGACCACCGCCCAGGAGTCCCGACGCGTGGGCCCGGATCACCACGTCAGATCACCCCGCTCGACTTGAGCAGGCGCAGTTCTTCGTGGCCGAGGCCGAGTTCGCCGATGAGGATTTCTTCGGTGTGCTGGCCGAGGAGGGGTGGGGTGGTGATGTCGACGGGGGAGTCG